>NZ_JALRNG020000051.1:0-35729 GCF_030272875.2 Pseudomonas sp. BJa5 | reverse complement strand
GCCGGATGCAGGAGCGAGCGGTTTTGGTTCCTTTTGCCAAGACAAAAGGGACCCGCCGTAAGGGCGGAAGGGGCCAGTAGCCTCGCCGCATGGAATGGATAAGCTCGCAGCCTCAACAACCCAACCCAATCCAACCCAAGGACCATACCCCAGGATTCCGTGAAGAACCTGAAAAAAGCCCCGGCGACAGGCGTCCGGGCTTGCGCAGGGCGCACCCATCGCCTCAAAGCGGATTCGTCAACCCTGGTCTAGACTCGCCATGACTCGTCCGACCCATCGTCTGGTGCTACGCAGCATCGGTGACGCACCAAAGGAATGCCTATGCGATTGACACCCATGCGTTGCGTTTCCTCTACCTGCCTGGGCGCCCTGCTTGCCGTGCTTGGCCTGTCCGGCAATGCCTGGGCAGGTGGCATCCTGATCTACGAGGCCGGCCAGGAAGGCAATGGCCTGGCCAACGCCGGTGCCGCCGCCCTGGCCACCGACCCCAGCGTACTGATGAGCAATCCCGCCGGTATCACCCAGTTGGCCGGCACCCAGATCAGTGCCAACGCCCAGGTGATTCTCGGCGACCTGGGCTTCTCCCGCGACAGCAATAACCAGTTCGATGGCAACGAAGGCGGCAACGCCCTGCAATGGCTGCCCGGCGCCAGCTTCTTCATCAGTCACCAGCTCGACGAACGCTCGGCGGTGGGTTTTGGCATGTACGGCAACTTCGGCCTGGCCCTGGACTACGACGACGACTGGGCCGGGCGCTACTTCACCCAGGAGGCGGCGGTCATCGGCGTGTCGTTCCAGCCGACCATTGCCCACCAGTTCACCGACCAGCTTTCCGTCGGCGTCGGCCCGCGCATCGTCTACGGCTACTACCGCACCGAGGTGGCCATCAACAACAACCTGCTCGGCCTGCTCGACCGCCCGGACGGTCAGCTGGAGTACAAGGACACCGATGTCGGCACCGGGGTCAATCTTGGCATGCTGTATAAATTCGACGAGCGCACCCAGGTCGGGCTCGCCTACACCAGCAAGGTCAAGTTGGAGTTCAAGGACAGCCCCGAGGTGCGCGATGTCAGCAACCCGATCATCAACGCAGCCCTGCGCCGCCTGGATGTCGATTCGCTGGAACTGGACATGAACGTGCCGCAGACGGTGCTGCTGAGCGTCGCCCATCAACTCGATCCGCAATGGAAGCTGCTCGGTAGCCTCGGCTGGCAAGACTGGAGCGACTTCGGCGAGATCGGCGTGGAGGTGGATGCCAATGCCGCCGGGGTCGATCGCACCGTCGACCGCCAGTACAAGGACACCTGGCACGCCTCCCTCGGTGCCCAGTACCAGGCCACCCCCAAGCTGCGCTGGAACATGGGCCTGGGCTACGACAGCTCGGCCGTGGACGACGAAGACCGTACCGTCGACAACCCCATGGGCGAAGCCTGGCGCCTGGCGACCGGTATCAACTATCAAGTGGAACAGGGCCTGGACCTGCACATGGCCTACACCCTGGTGTGGCTGGGTGACATGGACGACGAACAGACCAAGGCGCGCTCGGGTACCACGCTGTCGGGCACCTATCGCAACAGCGCGCTGCATATCCTCGGCGGTGGCGCCACCTGGCGTTTCTAGGAAGCACACCGGCACGGTGAAAAAATTCAGTAAAAGTGACCACAAGGAGCACTACCATGAAGTTGAAGTCGCTAGCAGTATCGCTGTGCCTCGCCTCTCTGGCGCTGACGGGCTGCGCCAGCAAATACGTGGAACCCGAGCAGTATTCGGGCTTTCTCAAGGATTACAGCATGCTCAAGGAAGAGAAGTCGCCTACCGGCGCCCCAGTGATGCGCTGGATCAAGCCGGGCATCAACACCAATGGCTTCACCAGCGTCTTCATCGAACCGAGCCAGCTCTATCCCCGTCCGCAGCCCACCGAGAATGTCCCGGCCAGTACCCTGCAGGGCATTACCCAGTACTATGATCAGGCGCTCAAGCGCGAGTTCTCCACCGTCCTGCCACTGGCCACCTCTGCAGGCCCTGGCACCCTGGTGGTACGCCCGGCAATCACCGCGGTGAGCGCCAAGACCAAGGGCCTGCAACCCTACGAAGTGATTCCGATCGCCCTGATCGCCGCCGGCGTCAGCACCGCGACCGGCATCCGTGACCAGGACACCAGCATCGCCACCGAAGCCCAGTTCCTCGATGGCCGCAGCAATCAGGTACTCGCGCAAGTGGTCCGCAAAGGCGCCGGTGCCGAACTGGACAACTCCGATCAGAAGATGACTGCAAAGGATGCCAAGGCCGTGCTCGATGGCTGGGCCAAGGACATGGTCAAGTCGTTCCAGCAACTGAAAGCGAAGTAAGCCTCACCGATTGCACTACAGCAAGGCGCCGATCTTCAGCCTGGAGCGAAGATCGGCGCTGTTCCTCTCCGCTGCAAGGGCCTTATCCATGAACCATTCGATGAAGCTGCTTTCGGCCGCCCTCCTGCTGACGTCGGGCACCTGGTCATTGCCAGGCATGGCCGCGCAGGTCGCCTCCCCTACCTCGGACATCACCCTCCCTGCCAGCGGCATCCAGATGCACCCCGAGTACGCCAAAGCCATCGCGCGCATGGCCTACCTCTGGGGCTGGCCGATGGTGAACATGCTCAACCGCAACGACACCATTACCAAGGCACCGCACCCCGGGCTGCTGGGCGGCATCCTGCCGGTCGCTCCGCGCGGCCAGCTGGGCATGCTGCACGACTACATCACCCCGCAGGAGACCTTCGTGACCTGTCCGAACCAGGACGTGGTCTACGGCCTGGGCTTCTTCTCCCTCGACGAAGAGCCGGTGATTGCCCAGGTGCCCGACTTCGGCGAGCGCTTCTGGGTCTATTCGCTGTATGACCAGCGCACCGACCAGTTCGGCCAGTTGGGCAAGGCCTACAACAGCAAACCCGGCTTCTACCTGCTGGTGGGGCCGAACTGGCAAGGTGAAAAGCCCGCCGGCGTCGAGGCCATCATCCACAGCCCGACAGCCCTGGCCAACGCCATTCCGCGCATTTTCATGGATGACACCGCCGAAGATCGCAGCGCCATCCAGGACACCATCAACCAGGTGGTGTTCTATCCACTCAAGGACTTCGACGGCAAGATGAAGACCATTGACTGGAAGAACACCCCGGACATCCCCAACCCCAACGCCGGCAAAGCCAGCGGTGGCGAAACCAAGTGGGTGATTCCGGAAAAGTTCTTCGACCAGTTACCCCGCGTACTGGACATGGTGCCGCCGTTGCCAGGCGAAGAAGCGCTGTATGGCCAGTTCCGCCTGTTGCTCGAAAGCGCAGAGAAAGACCCGGCCCTGAAGAAACTGCTGGTACAGACCGCCGTGCAGAGCGAGCAGGAAATCATCAAGCCGTTCTTTGAGTGGAAACACAATGGTCGTCCTGCCGGCAACGGCTGGAACCGCTCCACTAACAACGCCCGCTTCGGCCTGGACTACTTCAACCGTACTGGTACGGCCAAGTCGAACATGTTCGACAACCGGCCCAACGAAACCCAATACTTCTATACCGACTTCGACGGCGCGGGCAAGCAACTCAACGGCAACAACCGCTACGAAGTAACCTTCGCCGCAGGCCAGGAACCGCCGGTACAGGGCTTCTGGTCGCTGACCCTGTACAACAGGCACCACCTGTTCAGTGCCAACACCCTCAATCGATACTCCCTGGGCACCAAGAACAAGGACCTCAAGCGCAACGCCGACGGCTCGCTCACGCTCTATGTCGGCCCGAACTCCCCGGGCAAGGACAAGGAAAGCAACTGGCTACCCTCCCCACGCGAACCGATCTCGCTGTATCTGCGTGCCTACTGGGGCTCGCAGGCGATCCTCGACGGCAGCTGGCAGCCGCCGGTGATCAAGCGGATCAGGTAAATCCCCTGGGTCGCTGGCAGCCGTTTACGTCGTATTGCACCGCTGTAGCCTACGCCTGTAGGAACCTTCATACGCATTGAAAAAATACGTCTAGTCTTTCTTTGTTGCGAATGATTCGACAGCGCATTTTCCCTTCTCGGGGACTGCCGATTCGCGGTAGTCCCTCGTTAAGGAAGAAGCAGCCGTCGCTGATACCGGTACTGCTCCAGGGCCGGCAAGGCCCTCCCAGGATGATGTTGGTAACGAGGTGGACATGACGACCCGACTCCGTGCTGCAATTCCAGCTGCATTCAAGCCAAAACGCCAGGCGGTGGCACTTGAACCGCGCATCCTGTTCGACGGCGCAGCGGCGGCAGCGACAGCGGACCAGCAGCACCAGGACAACGGCGACGCCGGCAAGACCGACAGTGCTCACGCCACGGCAAGCGATGCACGCAGCGAACCGGGCCAGCAACCTTCGGCGGCGCGCCACCTGCTGGTACTCGACAGCCGGATCGAAGGCCGCGAACAGCTCACCGCCAACCTGCCCGGCAATGTCGAGGTGCTGGTGGTCGAGGCCAACCAGGATGGCCTGGCGGCTATTTCCTCTGCCCTGGCCAAGCTGGGCCAAGTCGACTCCATTCAAATCCTCTCTCACGGTGCCTCCGGCGAGTTCACCCTCGGCAAAACGACACTGACTGCCGGCAATATCGAGCAGTATGCCAACCCGCTGAGCCAATGGAGCCAATCCCTGAGCGAAGGGGCCGACATCCAGTTGTATGGCTGCAAAGTGGGTGAAGGCAAGGATGGACGCACACTGGTCGATGAGTTGGCGCGCTGGACAGGCGCCGATGTCGGTGCCTCCGATGACAACACCGGCAGTACCCGGGTCGGCGGTGACTGGAACCTGGAAATCAGCAACGGTCTGATCGACAAGTCCATTGCCCTGAGCAGCGCGGCCCTGAGCAGCTATGACCGCCTGCTGGCGGCCGGCCCCACCACTGATCTGTCCGGTGGCGCCAGTGTGCTGCTGGGCGACACCTTCACCTTCACCGTGACCTTCAGCAACAGCACGACCGATACGGGCTATGCGCCTTTTATCGACCTGTTCTTCCCGGCCACCGGCAAGGACGGTGCAGGCGCCGAGATCGATGACGGGATCACCTTCGTCTCCGCCACCTACCTGGGCCAGAACCTGGTCGCTCACGTCTTGACCTTCGACGCCAACGGCCAGGCCAGTCACCCCCTGGCCGTGGGCACCGATGGCAAGCCGCTGATCATCAATGCCGCCGACTTCGGCATGCGCGCGGGCGATCAGATGGTGGTGATCGAATTGCCGTTTGCCAGCGTCAGCCAGGGCCAGCCGGCCATTCCCGTACAAGTGACGGCAACCCTGAGCGACCTGGCGGACACCGACTTTTCGTTCTCCGGCTCGACACCGGACCTGACCATTCGCGCCCGCAGCGGCTTCCAGTACGGCAACGACTCGCTGAACAACCCGGCCAGCGACCCCAGCATCCTGGAGCCTTCGGCCAACGCCGACAGTTATCTCGTGCACCCGACGGTCATCATTGTCGATCAGGTGGTCACCACACCTGAAGGCGAAACCGCAACCGGCCCCAACTTCAAGCGTGAACTGACCTCCACCCTGACACCGGCCGATGGCCAGACCTTGAGCAACGTGGTGGTCACCCAGCCGGTGCCTGGCAAGGTCATCGTCACCAATATCACCCCGGGTGCAGGGGGCACAGTTGTTTCCATCACCCTCTACGATGGCCGCACCATCACCGACCCGGCCCTGATCCAGGCAATTCGCGACCGCAACAACGATGCCGACCTGAGCAACGACGTGTACATCAGCGAGTTCAGCGTGCAGTACGCATCCGTCACCGGGCCGACCAGCACCACCGTGCAGTTCTTCGTGCCCGATGACGATGCCGACGGCGCACCGGTGCTCAACCCGATCACCGGCGATGACGTCACCATCACCTTTGACGGCCCCACCACGACCGGCACCTGGGTGCCGCTGGACCCACGGGACGTCACCTCCGGCCAGATCAACTTCACAGAAACGGGGCAGGATGTCAGCTTCATCGCCAAGTCCATCACCCTGCAAAAACAGGTCACGGTGACGGTAGACGGCGGCGCTGCCGGGATCAGTCCCGGCGACACCCTCACCTACACCCTGAACATCGCCCTGTCGGACTACTTCGCCTATGGCAAGACGCTCTTCGACCAGGGCAGTTTCGTCATTGCCGACACCGCCAGTGACGGCCAGACCCTAGTGCAGGGCAGCGCAACCCTGACCATTACCGTCAATGGCGTGACCCTGTCCATTGCCTTGCCCAACACCCCTGTGCCTCCCAATGCCGATGGCACGACCTCACTGCTGTTCGACATCGCCAAGGCGATTCGCGATGCCACCGGTGCCCGCGCCTGGCTCAACGGCGACCTGGCCTTCGACGATTTTCTCCAGGGCGCCACCCTGGCGGTCATCAGCTACCAGACCAAGGTCGCGCAAAGCTACACCCCGCCCGCCGGCGCACCGCACAGTGAAATCAACGAAGGTGACCCGCTGGGCAACAACGCCACCGTCACCGCGACAGTACTGCTCGACCCGTTGAACCTCAGCGGCGAGGATGAGAGCGACGGTTCCAACACCACCTCGGTCATCCCTACCAGCCAGGTCGAGATCGACCTGGTCGATCGCAACGGCAACGGCGCCCCGCCCCCCGGCACCGAGTTGCGGCCTGGTGACGAGGTCACCTTCCGCCTGAGCTACGACCTGGTGACCGGCGACTACGAAAATTTCAAGCTCACGGCCTACCTGCCATTGCCGCTGTTCGATCTCAGCGGCGTGGACCTCTCCACCATCTGGCGCCTGGCCAGCGACAACACCAACCCCAACAGCCCGATATCGGTGACCCTCGGCCCCGGCAACTCGCTGGTGTTCACCTTCGCCGACTACGTCAATCCCGGGGTCAACGGCAGCCGTGTCTCGATCGACTTCACCCTGAAAGTCAGTGACCAGCCGTTCGCCGACCAGCGCGCCTTCAACGTGCTCGGCGAGTCCACCCAGACCCGGACCCTGGACAAGAGCGTGCTGCTGACCACCGACGACGTGACCCTGATTGCCTCGGTCGCCGAGCCGGTGCTGTCGATCAGCCACGGCGTGGTCTCTGCCAGCAATGGCACCGTGACCGGCACTACCGGCAGCTGGAACCCGCCAGGCAGTGGCGGCGTGCCCTTCAACGGCAGCATCACCGACGTCACCGCGGTCAACGGCAACGTCACCGGCATCGATGCCAATGACCGCCTGCGCCTGGTGACCGCCATCGAAAACAGTGGCGGTGGCAATGCCTATGACGTGCGCACCAGCATCACCCTGCCGCCGGGGCTGGCCTTCGTCGGCGGCAGCCTGTCGACCGCCAACCTGCTGATCTATCGCGGCGATGGCACCTTGCTGGTCGCCGGCACCCACTACCTGGTGGACAACGCGACCAATACCATCACCTTCATCGACAGCCCCGGCGTCGGCGCCCTGCTCGCCGGCCGACCGGGTACGGCGGCCGACACCAGCGGCGCCAACCTGGTGGTCATCAGCTATGACGTGACGGTCAATGCCGCCATCGCCGCCAGCGCAACGCTGCAGACCAACGCCCAACTGCTCAATTACGCCAGCGTCGAAGGCGGGCAGAACTTCCTCGGCTCCGCGCCCTTGAGCGACCTGGCCGGCCAGCAGGTCGCCGCCCCGACCGTCGCCAAGAACTATGCCGGCGGCAGCCTCGACGAGACCGACTCCAGCGCCAGCCACACCACAGGCGCCAACCTGGTGGTGGGCGAAAGCATGCTCTACGACATCGTCGTCACCCTGCCCGAAGGCACCACGCAAAACCTGCGGATCGACGACCTGATTCCGCCCGGCATGCGCCTGGATACCAGCTTCAATGGCCAGGGTTATCAGTTGATCCTCACCGCCGGCGGCCTGTTGGCGCAGAATTTCGGCGGCACCGTCACGGTCGGCAGCCTCGGCGCGCCGTCCGGAACCCTGGGTGATGACGGCGTCGATGCACGCTTTGTGTTCACGGTCGCCAGCGCCACCGGCGACAACAACACCGGCAATAACAGTTTTGTCATTCGCCTGCGCCTGGTGGCCAGTAACGTGACCGCCAACCAGACCAACGCCGTGCGCCAGAATGATGCCACGCTCAACTACAGCGACCCCGATGGTGACACCCCCAATGGCAGCACGCCGGTCAGCCGCGACGTGGCGATCAGCGGGGCCAAGCCGAGCATCACGATCCAGGAACCGACCCTGCAACTGGATCAGACACTGGTTACCCCGCCCGGGCTCGGCTTCGACGAAGGCGACGCGGTCGAGTACACCATCACCATCAGCAACGGCAACGCCGGCTCCGATTACGATGCGTTCGATATCAACTTCAACAGCGTGCTGCCCACCGAGCTGGACCAGTTGACCCTGGTCAGCGCGATCTACACCGTAAACGGTGTCAGCACCGACATCAGTGCCAGCTTCAGCCTCGACCCCAATGGCCGCACACTGGTCAACATCGGCAACGTCGATATCGCCAAGGGCGGCACCCTGGTCTTGCGCATCACCGGTGTGGTCAATGCCAGCGGTGCGGCGGTGCCGCAGTTCGACAACCAGGCCGAGGTCCGCTGGACCAGCCTCAACGGCACCAGTAGCACCAGCGCCGACCCTGCCGGCGAGCGCACCGGCCAGGACGGCTTGCTCAACAGCGGCGTGCTCAACGATTACCGCCAGGCCGACATCCTGATCATCCCGGTGGCGCAAGGCATCAAGCTGTCGCGGGTGGGCGGCCTGCCCGACACCAGCGCCCCCAATCCGACCAATGCCCTGGAAGAAACCGTCGCGGTCGGCGAAGTCATCCGCTACCGGGCCGCGGTGCTGGTGCCGGAAGGCAACAACCCCAACTACCAACTGGTCATCACCCTCGGTCACGGCCTGACCCTGGGTGACCTGGCCAGCATGCGTATCGCCTTTATCTCCGATGGCGGCCTGGTCACCGACCTGACCGACCTGATCATCGGCGGTACCTTGCAGATCCTGGGCAACGAGAACAGTCCCGAAGCCCAGTTCATCACCCCGGACCTGTCCGGGGCTGCACCGACCGGTGTGCTCAACCCGGACTATGTGCTGATCACCATCGATGGCAATGGCAACCAGGTCATCACCATCAGCCTCGGCAACCTCGTCAACGGCCCCCATGGCGGCGGTGACGACGGCAACGACGACGACCTTGAAGGCGTGGTGATCGAATTCAACGCCCGGGTGACCAACATCGTCGAGAACCAGGATGGCGTGCGCCTCGGCGCGTTCGTCCAGGATGTGGTCAACGGCAACCTGCGCGCCACCAGCGCCGTCCTCACCGAACGTATCGTCGAGGCGGGGTTCACCGGACTGAACAAGCAGGTTACCGACTTTACCCCCAACCCGGCCGGCACAACGGGCAACGCCACCGTGACCATCGGCTTCACCGCCAGCAGTGGCCTGCCCGCCTACGACGTGCACCTGACCGACGGCTTCCCCACCGGCAGCAACTACAACCTGGTCAGTATCACCATCGGTGGCACCACCTACGGCCCGGGCAACCTGCCGGCCGGGGTGACGTTCAGCACCGCGGGCGGCTTGACCGTGGACATCGCCCAGATCAATGTCGGCACCCAGGTCAGCGTGGTGTATACGGTCGATGTGCCCAATGGCGTGACCATCGCCAGCAGCGACGCCAGCCTGAGCTGGAGCAGCCTGCCGGAGACCTTCACCAGTTGGGGCGGCACCAGCGTCGGCGTCGACAGCACTGAAAACGGTGAACGCACGGGGGCCGACGGTCCAGGTGCCGACGCCACCACCCTGAACAATTATGTGCTGCGCGAAGGTGCGGGCCTGGGCATCATCAGTGGCACCCTGTGGAACGACACCGCTACCGCGGCAACCGATCCCAACAACGCCACACCGGATGCCGACCCGGATCCGGGTACCCCGGCCTATGACCTGGCCATCGCCAACCAGACCATCAACCTGATCTGGGCCGGCAACGATGGGGTGCTTGGCAGCGCAGACGACAAGACCTTCAGCACCATCACCGACGGCAACGGTCGCTTTACCTTCGGTGTGCTGCCCTCCGGGCTGTACCGCCTGGATGCACCGACCACGGTTACCAGCCTCAGCCAGTTCGGCGAGCTGCGCATGCGCATCGATACCGATGGCGGTACGCTGGGCCAGGTCAGCGTGACCCTCGGCGAAGGCAGCAGCCAGCAGGCCAACTCCGGCTATGTCGAGGTCAACGACGCCCCGGTCAACAGCCTGCCGGGCTTTCAGCAGGGCCAGGAGGACACGCCGCTGGCCATTGGCGGGATCAGCGTCAGCGACGTGGATGCCGAACGCGACCCGGATATCAACGGCCGGGCGATCCAGGTCACCCTGAGCGTTACCCATGGCACCCTGTCGCTCACAGGCCCCACAACCGGAGTGACCGTGTCGGGGTCCGGCACCCTGGAACTGGTGCTGGTCGGCCGCATCGCCGATATCAATGCGGCGCTGGCCGGGCTGAGCTACCTGGGCAACCAGGACTTCAACGGCAACGACTTCCTTACGGTCCTCACCAACGACCTGGGCAACTACGGCGATTTCGACGGCAACGGCATTCCGGGACAGTTGACCGATGCCCGCGAGGACCGGGACTTCCTGGTGATCAACCTGGAGCCGGTCAACGACCGACCGGATGCCGTGGATGACCTGGCCACCGCCGTGGAGGCCGGCGGCACGGACAACCAGGTGATCGGCACCGATCCGCGCGGCAACCTGCTGGACAACGACACCGATATCGACCTGACCACCAACCGCGAAGTGCTCAACGTCATTTCGGTCACCTCGCCGCTCGGGGTCGTGCTGGCACTGCCGTCACTGGGTTCGATCGAGGTGATCGGCCGCTACGGCAAGCTGGTGATCTCTGCCGACGGCGCCTACCAGTACATCGTCGACAACAATAATGCCGAGGTCCAGGCACTGCGCCGGGCCGGCGACCAGCTGGTCGAAGTGTTCAGCTACACCATCTCCGACATCGGCATCGGCGGCCCGCCCCTGCAGGACAGCGCCACCCTCACCGTGACCCTCCAGGGTGCCAACGATGCCCCGGTCGGTAACCTCGACATCGCCGTCGCCACGGAACAAGGCGGCGTCGGCAATAGCGACATCGGCAAGCCCAACGACACCACGGTGCCGCTCACCAGTGGCAATGCCACCGGCAACGTGCTGGACAACGACAACGATGTCGATGGCGGTGCGGGCGATCCGATCGACTATGGCGAAACCATCGCCGTCACCGGCATCCGCTTCGCCCCCTTGACCTCTACCGCGCCGCTCACCCTCGTGCCTGCCGGCGGCACCAGTGGCCCGATCGTCGGCCTCTACGGCACCCTGACCATTGCCGCCGATGGCAGCTTCACCTACGTCATCGACAACAGCAACACCACGGTGCAGCGCCTTGGCCCCAATGACACCCTGGTCGAGATCTTCAGCTACCAGGTCACCGACGCACTGGGCCTGAACGACCTGGCCGAGCTGCGCATCACCGTACGCGGCAACCATGACAACCCGGTCGCCAGCGACGACCAGGCCGCCGCCCAGGCCGGCGCCAGCAACAACGACCCGGAAAGCAACCCGACCGGCAACGTCATCCTGTTCCCCAGCCGCCCGGACAACTCCGGCCCGCCCGGCAACGGCATCGACCTCGACGTGGATGCGGCCGACCGTCCCAACACCGTGCTGCAGGTCAATGGCATTCGCAGTGGCCTGGAAGCGGCCAACGGCATTGAACCGGCCAATGGCGCGCTGACGCCGGTGACCACGGGGCCGGTGACCATCGATGCGACCTTTGCCCGGGACATCAATGACGTCCCGATTGTCAGCGCCGAAACCTTCGGCACCCTGACCATCAACCCCGATGGCTCGTTCAGCTTTGACGTCAACAGCGACAACGATGCGATCATTGCCCTGCCCCGCGGCGTCAGCATGGAGGTGGTGTTCACCTACCAGATCGTCGACTCCGCCGGGCTGACCGACACCGCGCAACTGGTGATCGTGGTCACCGGCGCCAACAACCCGCCTCACGCCCAGGACGCCATCGTGCTGGCGACCGAGAAAGGCGGCGTCAACAACACCTCGCCCGGGCTCGACCCTGGCGTACCGCCGGCGCCCATCCGCCAGGTGACCTTCGTCGACCCCGATGGCGACCCGGTCAGCGTAACGGGCATACGCACCGGAACTGAAAGTGCCACCAACGGTGTGGCCGGTACGGTTGGCCAGGCGCTGATCGGCAAGTACGGCGCGCTGACCCTCCAGGCCGATGGCACCTACACCTATGTCATCGACAACAGCAATCCTGAAGTCGAGGCGCTGCGCGGCATCGATGACCTGCTGGTGGAGGTGTTCACCTACACCGTCACCGATTCGGAAAACGAATCCGACAGCGCCCAGATCATCATCGTCATCCGTGGCCAGAACGACAACCCGGTGGCCAGCGACGACGGCAATCTCGCCGTGGAAGCAGGCGGCGTGAACAACTCCAGCGGCGGCGTCGACCCCACCGGCAATGTGCTGGACAACGACAACGATGTCGATGGCGGAGCCGAGGATACGATCGATTACGGCGAAACCAAGGCAGTGGCCTCGGTGCGCACCGGCGCCAGCGAGGGCGCCGGCACCGCCGGTACCCTGGGCAGCGAACTGCGCGGCACCTATGGCTGGCTGACCCTCAATGCCGATGGCAGCTACAGCTACCGGCTGGACAACAGCATGGCGGCCGTCCAGGCCCTGCGCCCCGGCAACACCCTGATCGACAGCTTCAACTACAGCGTGATCGATACCGCCGGGACCACCGACATTGCCGTGCTGACCATCACCATCCAGGGCAGCAACGATGCGCCGGTGGCCAACAACGACAGCGCCATTGCCGTGGAAGCCGGAGGCCTGAACAACGGCACCCCCGGCAGCAACCCGAGCGGCAATGTGCTGGCCAACGACATCGACGTCGATCAGTTCGGCGAAACCCTGACCGTGGTGTCGGTGCGTCAAGGGCCCCGCGCGGGCACCGTGGGCAGCAGCTTTGCCGGGCAGTACGGCAGCCTGACCCTGAACGCCGATGGCAGCTACACCTACCTGGTCGACAACAGCAATCCGCTGGTGCAGGCCTTGCGCACGGCGGGCAATACCCTGAGCGAATCCTTCACCTATACCATCCGCGACCTGTCGGGCGCACTCAGCGCCGCCAACCTGACCATCACCATCCAGGGCCGCAACGACAACCCTGTGGCGGTCAACGACAGCGCCGTGGCGGTGGAAGCCGGTGGCACCAACAACACCACCCCCGGGGTCAACCCCACGGGCAACCTGCTGAGCAACGATACCGATGTCGACGCCGGCGACAGCAAGACCATCAATGGCATTCGCACCGGCACGGAAGCGGCAGGCGGCGCGTTTACCGCGGTCGCCGGCGTCCAGGTCATCACCGGCACCTATGGCACCCTGACCGTATTCGCCAACGGCAGCTATAGCTATCAGGTCGACAATAGCCTGGCAGTTGTCCAGGCACTCAAGCCTGGCGACACCCTGCAGGAGTTCTTTACCTACCGGATGCGCGATACCGCCGGCGCCGAGGACACCGCCCAGTTCAGCCTGGTCGTCCAGGGTGCCTGGGACGCGCCGGTGGCACGCGACAACGTCAACATTGCAGTGGCCGACAATGGCGACGGCCTGACCCTCAACCCCAGCGGCAATGTGCTGCCCAACGACAGCGACGTCGACCAGGGCGACGGCCTCACGGTCACCGGTATCCGTACCGGCCCCGAGGCCGGTAGCGGCACCGCAGGTACGGTCGGCAACGTGCTGGTGGGCCAGTACGGCACCCTGGTGATCAATGCCGACGGCAGCTACACCTACACCGTCGACAGCACCAACCCGGCGGTACTGGCCCTGGACTTCCTGCAAGTGCTGGTGGACGACTTCACCTATGAAATCACTGACCTTGGCGGGCTGACCGATCTTGCCCAGCTGTCGATCATCGTTATCGGCCGCAACGACGCCCCCGATGGCATCGACGATGCGGCCACCGCCGTCGAAGCGGGCGGGCTGAACAACGCCACGCCCGGATTCAACCCCAGTGGCAACGTGCTGAGCAACGATATCGACCTGGAAAACAACGACCTGAAGGTATCGACCATCCGCACCGGCAGTGAAGCCGGCACGGGCACCAGCGGCACCGTGGGCACTAGCCTGCGCGGGCTGTATGGCGACCTGGTGATGAACGCCGACGGCAGCTGGACCTACACCGTCGACAACAGCCTGGCCGCCGTGCAGGCCCTGCGCACCAGTGGCCAGGTGCTGGTGGACGTCTTTACCTACACCGTGGTCGATAGCCACCTGGCCGACGATACCGCGCAACTGACCATCACCATCGATGGTCGCAACGATACGCCGATTGCGTTCGACGATGACACCGTCGCCATCGAAGCCGGTGGTGTCGGCAACAACCAGCCAGGCCTGGACCCCACCGGCAACGTACTGGACAACGACACCGACGTGGACAGCCCGGCCCTGGGCGAAACCCGCCAGGTGCTGTCGGTCACCAGCGAAACCGGCAATGCCGCCACTGCCGGCCAGGTATTGACCGGCCGCTATGGCAGCCTGGTGCTCAACGCCGACGGCAGCTACCAGTACGTGCTGGACAACAACAACCCTGTGGTACAAGCACTGCGTACCGCAGGCGAAACCCTGCGCGAGGTGTTCACCTACCGCATGCGCGACACCGCCGGCGCCGAGTCCGAAGCCCGCCTGAACGTACTGATCCAGGGTGCCAATGACGCGCCGGTGGCACTCGACAACAGCAATACCGCCAGCGACCAGGTCAGCGCGCCGCAGGCATCGGGCAATGTGCTGCCCAACGACAGCGATGTCGATGGCGGCGACGCCTTGAGTGTCAGCGCCATTCGTACCGGCCCTGAAAACGGCACCGGCACCAGCGGCGTGATCGGTCAGCCGCTTGCCGGACGCTACGGCACCCTGGTGATCAACGCCGACGGCAGCTACACCTACAGCATCGACCTGACCAACCCTGAAGTGCTGGCCGCCGCAGGCCTGGGGCCGGTGCTCCAGGATGTGTTCACCTACACCGTGATCGACCGCGCCGGCGCCACCGACCTTGCCCAACTGACGATCACCCTGGATATCACCGCGCCGTTCATTCCTGCGCCGGTCGGCCCGTTCTTTGATCGCGACCCGCTCGATCCGTTCCGCCGCCTGCCATTGCCCGACGTCGATCCGGTGGTGTTCATCGCCCCGGTAGTGGAGCGTCAGAGCCGCGCGCTTGAGCTCTCCAGCTGGCAAGCCGACGGTAGTAATCTGAGCTATGGTAAAACCCCAGAAATCCTTAGCGAAACCCTGAACCAGCGCCTCAGCCAGGTACCGGGTCAGTTCGTTGCCGGGGCGGTGCGCAACAGCCGCGTGGCCAGCGAAAATGACATGGCCTGGATTCTCGGACGTCAGTCACGCATCAACCTCAGCGCCGACGGGCTGCTCCCCGACCCTTCGGTATTCGCCACCGATCCCGCCCACCTGACTAAAGGAGATGCCCAGTTACCACCACCTTCCGAGGCACGCGTAGCACCCGGTTTCCGCGCCCAGCTGCGCGAAGCCGCCGAGCGCCTGCGGGCCATGGACAACCGCACCAGTGAATAAGCCAGGACCAAGGACAGACCATGCCAAAACTGCCGCAAACGTTGTTCAGTACGGCCATCGCCTCAACAGTCTTATTGGCCGCATGCTCTGCGACCAAGCCCGTCGAGTACACCGAGGAAGAAACCCGGCAACGCATCCTTCACGACCAGGCGCAGATGTATGCGAACCAGGAGCCGGTGACCACCCCCATCACCTTCTACGAGGCCGCTGCCCGCGCCCTGAAGTACAACCTGGACTACCGCCTCAAGCTGATGGAAAGCGCGCTGGCCAGTGACCTGCGCGATGTCTCCAGCCACGAAATGCTGCCGCGCGTGGTCGCCTCGGCGGGCTACGCCGGGCGCAACAACGACTCCGGCGGTACCTCGATCGGTATCGAAGACCGCGAGCAAAGCTTGCGCGCGTCCACCTCCGAAGAGCGTTACCGCCAGCTCTATGGACTGGGCATGAGCTGGAGCCTGCTGGACTTTGGCGTGGCCTATTACCGCACCCAGCAGAAAAGCGACCAGATCCTCATGGCCGAAGAACGTCGGCGCAAGGTCGCGCAGAACGTGCTGCAGGACGTGCGCAACGCCTACTGGCGCGCCCTCAGTGCGCAACGCCTTATGCCCCAGGTTGATCGTTTGCTGGTGCGCACCCACCAGGCCTTGCTGTCGGCACGCCAGGCCGAGACCCAGGGCCTGCTGCCGCGCCAGGAAGTGCTGGCCTACCAGCGCGCGCTGCTGGACTCCATCTACCTGTTGACGGTCCGTCGCCAGGACCTGGAGTTCGCCCGCGCCGAACTGTCGGCGTTGATGTCACTGCCGCCGGGCTCGCGCCTGGTGCTGGCCGACGAAACGGAACCGGTGCTGCCGCAGATCGCCCCGGACATGGACAAGCTTGAGCAGCTGTCGTTGAAACACCGCCCGGAAATCATGGAAGAGTGGTACCGCAAGCGGGTCAACGCAAACGACCTGAAGATCGCCAAGGCGCAACTATGGCCCAACGTGACCCTGGACTACGGCTACAAGTACGACTCCAACAAGTTCAACTACAACAGCGACTGGACGGAAACCGGCGTACAGGTCTCGATGAACCTGCTGCGTCTGCTGCAACTGCCGTCGCTCAACAGTGCCGCCGAGTCGCAGACCAAGACCGACGACATGCGCCGGGTGGCGCTGTCGATGGCCATTCTCACCCAGGTACGGGTCGGCACCTTGCGTTATCAGCTGGCGCGCCAGGAAGTGGAGTTTGCCGATCAGAGCCTGCAAGTCGACGAGAGCTTGTTGAGCTACGCTGAAAAAGCCCGCAGCACCTCCTATGGCTCGGAACTTGAGGTGATTCGCGCCGAGGGTCGCTACCTGCTGTCGCGTTACCAGCGCGAAGCGGCCTACTCCAGTGCCCAGGCGGCCTGGGGCCGGTTGTACAACTCGGTCGGCCTGGACACGCTGCCCAAGGAAATCGAACGACACGACATCAAGACCCTGGCCAGGGAGATCCAGCGGACACTCGATGATCAAGAACGCTCCAACCTTCTCGCCAGCTCGCAAGGAACGCCGAATGTCATACAGCCCTGAGCGCAGTTTGCTCGCAGTGATTCTGTCCCTGATGATCACCCCGGCCTTGGCCGATGATGTATCGCCAGCCACCAACGACGACCCCGGCACCATCCGTGTGCTGTTGGTCGCCGGCCTTGAAACCACCCTGTCCAGCCAGATGGCCGGTACCCTTGGCGAGTTCAAGGCGGCCCTCGGCCAGGCGGTGGCCAAGGACGCCGTGCTGGCCCGCTTCGACTGCGCAGAAGCGCAGGCGCGCACGCGGGTCGCCACGGCCGAGCTGGCCATGGCCCGGCAGAACCTCGAGGCCAAGCGCAACTTGCGCAAGCTCGACGCCGTGGGCGACCTAGAGGTCGCCGTGGCCAACACCGAAGTGCAGAAAGCCGACGGTGCCCGCGCCCTGGCCCAGGCCCAGAGTGGCTACTGCGTGGTACAGGCGCCCTTTGCCGGGCGCGTGGCCAAGGTCCATGCCAAACCGTTTCAAACGGTACCGGCCGGCACGCCGCTGTTCGACCTGGTCAGCGACGGTGCGCTGAAGGTCCGTTTGAATGTGCCGTCCAACCTGCTGCCCAAGCTTCAGGCCAACCAGGCGCTGGACGTCGACATCCTGGAAACCGGCAAGCGCTACCCGGCCCATGTCAGCGCCATCAACGCCCGGGTCGATGCCGTGGCCCAGACCGTGGAACTGGAAGCGCGGCTGGACGCCGCGCACCCGGAACTGATCGCCGGCATGAGCGGCACCGCCCGCTTCCCTAGCGCCAATGAGTGAGCCACTACCGCACCCGCAGCTGCTGTTGGCCATTGCAGCCCTGCGCGACCGTGCCCTGGCCGCCGACTCACTCAATGCGCTGGCGTTCTCGATCGCCAACGATCCCTACGCGCTGCTGCAATACCATCAGGCGCTGGTGTTCCAGCAACAGGGACCGAACCTGGTGCTGTCATGCGTGTCGGGCCTTGGCCGTCCAAGCGAAGATTCGCCTTACCTGGTGTGGCTGCAGCGTGCCATCCGCTGGGTGGCTGCCCAGCTTGAGGACGACAAGCCGCGCTGGCTGGCACGCGATGCCGTGACCCCGCCGCCGGACATCGAAGAAGACTGGGCCGAGTGGTGGCCCACGGGGCTGTGGTGCATCCCGCTGCACGACCGCGAAGGCCAGCGCCTGGGGCTGGTGTTGTTCCTGCTGGACAACCCGCCGGCACCGGCGCTCGAGCCCGTGTTCGACGGCCTGTGGCGCACCTGGGCCCACTGCTGGGCAGGCTTTGCCAGGCAACGCCGGCTGACGCGATGGCGGCCGAGCAAGCGCCAGGTGTTGCTGGCCCTGGGTATCGGCCTGGCCCTGTTGCTGGTGCCCGTGCGACAAACCGCCCTGGCCCCGGCCGAGATCGTCTCGCGCGAAGCCATGATCATCAGCTCACCGATCGATGGCGTGATCGAGCGCATGCAGGTGCGTCCCAACCAGCCGGTCGACAAGGACACCTTGCTGTTCAGCCTGGATGAAACCACGCTCAGGAGCCGCGCCGAGGTACTGGGCAAGGAAGTGGCCGTGGCCGACGCCGAGCTGGCAGCGGCCAGCCAGCGGGCCTTCGACAACCCGCAAAGCAAAAGCGAGCTGACCTTGCTCAATGGCCGCGTGCAGCAGCGCCGCGCGGAGCTTGCGGCAGTCAGGGCCCAGTTGCAGCGCACCCAGGTGCGTTCGCCGCGGGCCGGCGTTGCGGTCTACAGCGACCCTAACGACTGGCTGGGCAAACCGGTGTCGACCGGCGAGCGCATCCTGCTGATCGCCGAGCCCAAGCAACCGGCGATGCTGATCCAGCTGCCGGTAGCCGACGCCATCGCCCTGGAGCCAGGCGCAGAGGTGACCTTGTTTCTCACCGCCTATCCGCTCACGCCACTCAAGGGCAAGGTACTGGAGACCAGTTACCAGGCCCGGGCCAATGAAGAAGGCGTGGTGGCTTACCGCCTGCTCGCCAGCATTGACGGTCAACCGGAACATGCGCGCCTGGGCCTGCACGGCACGGCCCGTCTGTACGGCGAACGCGTAGTGCTGGGCTATTACCTGCTGCGCCGGCCCTTTGCCGCGCTGCGGGCCTGGAGCGGCCTGTGATCGGCAACCCGGCGGAACTGGCGTCGCAGCCGCTGCGCGACGACCTGCGCCTGCTGGAAACGGCGCCGGACAGCAGCGGCGAACCGGCCTGGGTGATTCAGGACATCGTGCAAAACCGTTTCTATCGCATCGGCTGGCTGGAATTCGAATGCCTGCTGCGCTGGGAGCAGACCCCCAAGGCCATCTGTCAGGCCCTTCACGCAGAGACTCCGCTGCGCCCGGACGTGGAGCAAATTTTGGAATTTCGCCAGTTCCTGGAACACCATCAGTTGGTTCGACCCGGTCGCGAGGCCCTGGCCCGCCTGGCCGCACGCAGCCAGGGCAATGCCTGGCTGAACTGGAACTGGTGGCTGCACCACTACCTGTTTTTCCGCATCCCGCTGTTACGCCCGCAGCGCCATCTGCAACGGCTGGCTGAAAAGCTCGACTGGCTGTTCCAGCCCCTGACCGGGATGCTGGTCGTGCTGCTGGGCCTGACCGGCGTGCTGCTGGTGCTGCAACAGTGGGATACCTTCACCACGGCGGTAGTGGAGTCCTTTTCGGTCTCGGGCCTGGCAAGCTTTGCCGTCGCCCTGGTGCTGGCCAAGACCCTCCATGAACTGGGGCACGCGTTGGTGGCCACACGCCTGGGCCTGCGCGTGGGCCATATGGGCATCGCCTTCGTGGTGCTATGGCCGATGCTCTACACCGACACCGGCGAAAGCTGGAAGCTGCGCAGTTCCAGGCAACGCCTGGCCATCGCCTCGGCCGGCATCCTCACCGAGCTGGCCCTGGCCGGGCTTGCGACCCTCGGCTGGGCGCTGAGCGACCCGGGCCCGTTGCGCAATGGCCTGCTGTACCTGGCCACCACTAGTTGGGTGCTGTCACTGGCACTCAATGCCAGCCCCTTCATGCGCTTTGACGGCTACTTCATCCTCTCGGACCTGCTGGACTTCCCCAACCTGCACGAGCGTTCCTCGGCCCTGGCCCGCGTCACCTTGCGCCGGGTGCTGTTGGGGATGAACGAAGACTGGCCGGAAAGCTTCAGCCCAGGCAAACGCCGGGCGCTGGTGGCGTTTGCCATGGTCACCTGGGTCTACCGCCTGGTGCTGTTTCTCGGCATTGCCGTTGCGGTGTACCTGCTGTTCTTCAAGCTGTTGGGGATTGTGCTGTTTGCCGTGGAAGTGGCGTGGTTCATCCTGATGCCGGTGTGGCGCGAACTGAAGTACTGGTGGAAACATCGCGAAAGTATCGACAGCGGCCACCGCCGCGCCTGGTGGGTGATCGGGGCGCTGGTCCTGCTGCTGTTGGCGGTGCCCTGGCGCACCCAGGTACAGGCCTTGGGCGTGGCCCGCGCCGAACACCAGTTGCGGGTGTTCGCCCCCTATCCTGCCCGCTTGCAAGCACTGCACCCGGCCGGCCAGGTCGCTGCCGGGGCGACCCTGGTGACACTCGATGAACCCGATATCGCCTCACGGCTGTTGAGCAGCGAGGCCGGCGCGAAAGGCTACCAGGCCAGGCTCGGGGGGCTGATTGCCGACCCTTCGGGTGCCGAGCAGGCCATCGCCACCCGCCAACGCCTCGATGTCCAGTTCGAAGAGGTGCGCGCCGCGCGTTCGGAAATGGCCCGCCTGACCTTGCAGGCACCGTTCGCCGGCCAGTGGCTCGACCTCGATCCGACCTGGCAACCCGGCCAGTGGGTCCACAGCCGTGAACCCATCGGCATCCTGGTCGACCCCGCTCACTGGCAGGTGGACGCCTATGTCGAACAGGATGAGGTGCAACGCCTGGTGCAGGATGGCGCGGTACTTTTCTACCCCGAAGGAGAACCGACCCCCCTCAACGGCAAAGTGCTGGCCATCGGCAGCACCCGGGTCAGCCAGCTGCATCACGCCATGTTGGCTTCACGATTCGGCGGCCCCCTGAATGTTGCCAAGAGCGGCAAGGAGCTGGTGCCTTCACCGGCCCTGTTTCATGTCCTGATCCAGCTCGACGGCGCCCCGCCAAGTCTGCGCGAAACCCGTGGCAGGCTGCAGATCGACGGCCAGCGCCGCAGCTTGCTGGGTGAAGGCCTGATTCATGTGGCCGCGGTACTGCTGCGCGAGAGCGGGTTCTGAATGGCGGGTGGGCGATCTACTGCCCACCGCCCATGAACCAGCGAAAGTAGGGGTTGCGCCCCTCCTCCTGCATTAACTGTCGCGCCTCTCGCGCCCATGCCTGGCGGTTACCGCTGTAGGCAAACAGCGACAGGCCATAAAAGCGCTGCAGCACACGCCACTGATCCTCCACCGCCGCCTGCTGGGCAATATCGGCGTTCTTCAAGGGCGGTGCCTTGCGCAACGCCAGCAACTGCGGCAATACCCGGGTGATCTCCCTGGCTCGGACCCAGGGCGCATATTCGATACGCGGCCGGTCGTCAGTGACGGCCTGGGCGTCGGCGGCGAAACGCTCCAGGCCATCGCGGTCGGTCACCCAGGTGGCGAGCAAGGCACTGACCGAACCGATCCCCACTTCGGCCAGGGCGCCCGCCACCTCGGGTTGGGCAAAGCGCTGGCCGATCCGGGCCACGTCCAGCTCCAGTGGCGTCAGCGAGCCGACTAGGAGCATTTCGTGAAACTCGGTGGTCCACAACGAGGCATGGGGAAACACGTCGAGGAAGCTGCGCACCAGTGAGCGGCTTTCGTCTTCGTTCTGGGTCGGCAATGGCAACCACTGGGCGACGATGCCGCCCTCTTCCAGACGCGATGCCGCCAATTGATAAAAGTCTCTGGAGTAAAGGTTCACCACCCCGGCCGCTGAAGGCGGTGGTGGTTCCAGGGTGATCAGGTCATAGCGTTCGGCGCTGCGCAGCAGTTCACGGCGGCCGTCGCGCAGGCGGATGTCCAGGCGCGGGTCATCGACCGCCTGGTAGTTGCCCTTGAACAGCGGCGCCGCCGCCAGCACCTCAGGCAGCAGTTCGGCCACCACCGGGCGCTGCAAGCCCTGGTAGCGCAGCATGGCACCGGCGGTAATGCCGGTGCCGAAACCGATGACCATGGCCGAGCGTGGCTCGCGGTTGTGGATCAACAAGGGCAGCAACGCCTGCAGGCGCATGTAGCGCAGCGACGGCATGGCGTCGCCGGTGTTGGACACGCCCTGGATGTACAGGCGGTTGAACGCGCGGCCCTGGTGCTGTTGGGTCACCACCGCGACGGTGCCACCCCGGCCTTCCTCATAGAAGGTGATACGGCCGCTGCGTGCGCCCGGCAGCAGTTCAGCCAGGCGCTGCGGCGGGGTCAGCACGCCGATGACCAGGATGGCCAGTGTCACGCCCAGGATGGCGGCACGCATGCCCCGACCGACACCCACACCACGCCAGACCACCAGGCAACCGACGGCCGCCGCCACCAGTGCCAGCACCACCAGCGTGCGCACCAGGCCGATGCCCGGCACCAGCACAAAGCCGGTGCACATGACACCGACAATACCGCCCAGGGTATTGAGTGCGACCACGGTACCGATGTCCCGGCCCACGTGCCCGCTGTCCACGGCCAGGCGTACGGCCAGGGGGAACGCCGCGCCCAGAACCGTGGTGGGCAGGAACACCACACACAACGCGGCGGTGGCAAAGCGCGCGCACATCCCGGCCAGTTCGTTGCCGGTGGCCTGCAGCACCAGGGCTTCCACCTCGGTCTGGGCGAAGATCAGCCAGCGCCCCAGCCCCGCGACCTGCACCAGGGCCTGCAGGCCGGCAACGGCGATCAACAGGCCGAACAAGCCCCAGGGGTCACGGATGCGGTCGGCGCGCCGGGCATACAGCGCACTGCCCAGCACCAGCCCGGCAAGATAAGTGGCCAGCACCACGGAAAAGGCAAAGGCCCGGGTGCTCATGAACTGGACGATCGATTGCGTCCATACCACTTCGTAGCCCAGGGCCACACCGCCGGCCACGCAGTACAAGGCGATCGCCAGGCGTGCGGCAGCGGAGCGTGGCGCAGCAGCCGCCCGGGGTTCGATCGGCTCATGCACATCGCTGCGGCGGGACACACAGGCGATGACCGCCGCCAGCAGGTTGAGCCCGGCGGCCACCAGCGCACTGCCGGTGACGCCCAGCAGCGGCAACAGAACGAAGGCCGCCAGCAAGGTGCCGGCGATGGCGCCAGCGGTATTGGCGGCATACAGCCCGCCCCCGGCCTTGGCCAGTTGGCCCTGGCCCGGGGTCAGTACACGCATCAGCACCGGCAGCGTGCCGCCCATGAGAAACGCCGGCCCCCCCACCAGGGTGAACGGCAGCACCCAGGCGAGCAGCCCGACCTGGTCTTCCAGGCGGGCAAACAGGCCGGCAGTGTTGGCCAGCGCCAGGGTGGTCAGCACCGCCAGAACCGCAATGGCCAGCTCAAGACCGGCATAGAGCCTGACCGGGCGGCGCAGGCGATCGGCCCAGCGACCGAACAGCAGGCTGCCCAGGGCCAGGCCGACGAAAAAGGCACTGATGCCGGCGGTGATGGCGTACACCTCGACGCCCACCACCAGCGACAGTTGTTTGATCCACAGCACCTGGAACACCAGCGCTGCCGTGCCTGACACGAACAGCAGCAGCACAGGCAGCCACATTTTCAGGGGGAGTGATTTGTTCACCGCATCGGCAGCGGCTTGAACCGGGGATGGACTGACTACTGAACGCATCAATCAACCTTATCGGCAGCGCAACGCGATCGCCGAGAATGCAGGTGGGGGAACGCGCCCGTCGGTGACGGGCGCGCGGTACCTATTGCTTCTTCATTTTCTCTTCGATTTTCTTGTCCACATCGGCGCGCACCTGGTCGATGCTGAAGCTGGCCGGGCGCTGGCTGGGTGGATAGTCAACGAAGGTCTGCAGGAACGCTGCCGCCTTGCGCGTGCCGTTGAAGATCAGGTAGTCGTTCTTGGCCAGCCAGTCGTAATACTGGTCGGAGACGACATCGGCCCTTTCATACGGGTCCATGCGCAGGTTGAACAGCTTCGGTACCCGAAGGCAAGTGAAGGGTTCGCTCCAGACCTTGAAGCCACCCGGGGCGCGCTGTTCGCAGAACACCAGTTTCCAGTCGCCATAGCGCATGGACACCAGCTCGCCATCGTCGTTGAAGTAGTAGAACTCGTCACGTGCGCTCTTGGGGGCCTTGCCGGTCAGGTAGTCCAGCTGGTTGAAGCCGTCCAGGTGCACCTTGAAGTTCTTGCCGCCGACGTCCGCACCTTTGAGCAAGCGCTCCTTGATGTCGGTATCACCCGCAACTGCAAGCAAGGTCGGGAACCAGTCCAGCCCGGAGAACATCTGGGTGGAAACGGTGTCAGCCTTGATCTTGCCTGGCCAACGGACGATCGCCGGCACCCGGTAGGCGCCTTCCCAGTTGGAGTTCTTCTCGTTGCGGAACGGCGTGGTCGCCGCATCCGGCCAGGACCACTGGTTGGGGCCGTTGTCGGTGGTGTAGACGACGATGGTGTTGTCGGTAACCTTCAGATCATCGAGGGTCTTGAGCAGCTTGCCGACATCGCCGTCGTGCTCGAGCATGCCGTCGGCGTACTCGTTGCCGACCATGCCGCTCTGGCCCTGCATGGCTTCGCGTACGTGGGTGAAGGCATGCATGCGGGTGGTATTCATCCAGACGAAGAACGGCTTGTCGGCCTTGACCTGCTTGTCGATGAAGTTGATCGCCGCCTGGGTCGTCTCGTCGTCGATGGTCTCCATGCGTTTCTTGGTCAACGCGCCGGTGTCTTCGATCTTGCCGTCGGCACTGGACTTGATCACCCCGCGTGGCGAGGCGGCCTTGACGAACTCGGCGTCATCCTTGGGCCAGTAGGGCCGCTCCGGCTCTTCTTCGGCATTGAGGTGGTAGAGGTTGCCGAAGAACTCGTCGAAACCGTGGTTGGTCGGCAGGTACTCGTCGCGGTCGCCCAGGTGGTTCTTGCCGAACTGGCCGGTGGCGTAGCCGTGGGCCTTGAGGGCCTGGGCGATGGTGACATCGCGGGCCTGCAGGCCGACCGGCACGCCAGGCATGCCGACCTTGGACAGGCCGGTGCGCAGCGCCGACTGGCCGGTGATGAAGGTGGAGCGACCGGCGGTGCAGCTGTTCTCCGCGTAGTAGTCGGTGAACATCATGCCTTCCTTGGCGATCCGGTCGATGTTCGGGGTCTGGTAACCGACCACGCCCTTGCCGTAGGCACTGATATTGGTCTGGCCGATATCATCGCCAAAGATCACCAGGATGTTCGGCTTGTCCGCGGCCTGCGCCGCCCCCACGCCCATCGCCACCGTCGCGGCGAAGGTCATGGTCGTCAACCACCTTCTACTGAGCTTCATAAGGCCATTTCTCCGTTTCACGTTACTGGCATCTGCCACGACTACGTGCACGTGAGGGTTCGACTGCTTGACGGGTTCCCTGTGCGCCTGCGGTGTCTTGTTTATGGGTTGTCCAAAGGTTCGAAGGGGTAGATGCGCTGCCATTCGCGCGCCATGTCGACGACGGTCCAGCCATCGTCCCGGGCGGCGGTCAACGCCTTGTCCAGGCGCCCGACCTTGCTGTCGCGATCGTAGGCCCATTCGCGCCGGGCATCGGTGTGGTGCACGATGCCTGCGAAGCGTTTGCCGGTGCCGGCCGTCGTCCACTGCAGCATCTGCAGGTCGCCATCGGAGTTGCCGAAGGCCAGGATCGGCCGGCGGCCAATGATCGATTCGATGCTCACCGGCTTGCCCGGGCCGTCATCGTTGTGTTGTAGCTTGGGCAGGCGCTGGATCGACAGCTTGCCGTTGCGGTCCTCGAAGCGGGCATCGAAGGTGGTGCCGATGACTTGCTCGGGCGGAATGCCGTAGACCTCTTCGGCAAAGGCGCGCATGAACGCCACTTCGCCACCGGAGACGATATAGGTCTTGAAGCCGTTGTCGCGCAGGTACTGCAGCAGCTCCAGCATCGGCTGGAAGACCATCTCGGTGTAGGGCTTTTGGGTCTTTGGATGCACGGCGGTGGCGAGCCACTTCTCGGTGCGGGCCATGAACTCCTCGGTGCTAATGCCCGAGTGAGTCGCGGCGACGATCTTCATCAAGCCGTCCATCCCGCTCGCCGCCAGCGCCTTCTGGTCGCCGTCGAGCACGGCCTTGAACGGTTGCTGGGTCTTCCACTCGGGATGTTGCGGGGCCAGGCGCTTGACCTCGTCCAGGGCGAACAGCACTTCGAAGTACAGCGGCTGCTCGCTCCACAGGGTGCCGTCGTTATCGAACACCGCGATACGCGCTGCCGGCTTGACGAAGTCCTTGCTGGTCTGGTCCGTCACCGCCGTGACGAACTGCTCGATGGCCCGGCGCGAGCCACTGTCGTTCCAGGACGGCAGCGGGCCGGCGGCGTAGCTCAACAGCGGGACCAGCAACAGCAGGCTGAGCAACCAATGCATGCGGTGTACTTGAGGCATAGGGCGTCCCTGGACGTTGCGTCGTACCTGATGCAAGCGCATCAGGGATTCAACGGTTTTAATCCGTACCGCGTCGTCGCGGTCCCGCGTTTACTCATCTGCAGCCGTACGTCTTGCAAGTCGCCGAGCAACTGCGGTGGTACCTCGGCAGCGGAACCGGGGTTGCCGTAGCAGTTCTGGAGCAAGTCTAGTGAACGATTTTCGTTTGTGGCGCTGGCGCCTGTAAAAAATCCGCCCAGGGTCCGTTTGCCACTGATACGCCGCACCCACAGGTACAGCGCCCCCAACTGCAATGGCCGGGTATTCAGTTGCTGGCGCAGGCGTTGCCAAGCGTAGTCCGCCGACAGCAACCAGGCCGTGCGCCGGGCCGCCTGCCAGCGCCGAAGCGTCGCGCCGAGGTGACGAAGCCACGGATAACCGAACCAGACCAAGCCGCCCCCGGCCAGCAATACCACCGCCAACAGCAACCCGTGCCCGGAAACGCGCATGCGTGCCTGCTGGCCCAGGGCGCGTAGATCGTCACTGATGGAAAACGGCGCAGTGTAGACGGCTGCGGCCGCATCCACGGTGATCGCCTCCAGCGAGGCCCGTTGCGCTTGACCTGCGTTGTCCCACCAGGTCAGCTCGATGGCCGGCAGGGTGATCTTGCCGGCCTGGCTGATGACATAAGTGGCGCTGTCCTCGCGCACGCCCCCCGAGGTGCCGCCCCGGCCATCGCTCAAGGGCCTGACCTGGGGCGATTGCACATACCGTTTGCTGCCCTGGACTTCGGCGAAGACCGGCGGCGGTATCAGCATGGCCTGCGCCCCCTCGGCCTGCAGGGTCACATGACGGGTCACGCTGTCACCCACCCGCAGTGGTTCATGGGAGCGCTCCAGCGTCTGGGTGAGCGTCACCTTGCGCGCCACCAGTTGTTGCTGCCCTCCTGCGTTTGCCAGGGCCTTGGCGACAAAGCTCAGCGGCGGGCTCTTGACGGTCACCGGGCCACTGCCCTGCCCGGGCTGGAGCACAAAGTCCAGCGCCGGAATGCTGAACGACCGGGCCTGCTGCGGCGTGATCTGATAGGCGTAACGGAGACCGAAGAAGGTGGTGCCATCCAGCTTTTCGTTCAAATGCTGGGCCTCGCCGCTCGGTGGACTGACCACCGCACCGGGCAACTCGAGCTTGGGCAGCACCGGCGCCGCCGTGAACCAGGTGTCCACCAGCAGATCCACCTCCAGGTTGACGGTAGCCCCGACCAGGACACCGGTTGCCGGCACCAACCGGGCCTGCACCCGGACTTGCGGGTCGGCGGCGGCCAACAGGGGCAGGCACAGCAGCAACAGCCAGGCGATCGCTTTCATGGTGCACCTCCCGCTGTTTGCTGGCGTGCAGCGTCCTGGAGCATGAACTTGCGCTTGAGGAACTGCGCCGGCGAGGTCGTCAGGTTGTTCAGCCACTGTTGGTCGGACGCGGCCTGCGGGGTGGTCTGGTCCTTCTGCCGGGCGCCCTTGGAGGGGGTCTGGTCTTCCACCACCTTGTCGGCTTTCTCGTCGGGCGTGCCCGCCTGCTGCTGGTCCTCGTAGTCCTTCTCCAGCGCCTGGGCAAGGGCCAGGTTGGCCTTGGCCTGGGGGAAGTCGGCCTGCTTGTGCAGGGCCTGCTCATAGGCCGCGATGGCCTGGGGAAACTTGAACAGGCGCACATAGGTATTGCCCAGGTAGAAGTCGGCCTGGGCCGAATCGAGCCGGGCAAAGCCGGCCAGCGCCACCTCATAGTCCGCCGCGTTGTAGGCCGCCACGGCTTTCCAGTACGGGTCGTGGAAATGCGCGGCCGCCTGGGGAAAATGGCCGTGCTCGAAGGCCCAGCGTCCTTGCTGGTCCGGGGTGAAGAAGGCATCAAGCAGTGCACCTGCCCGGGCAGGCTGCGGCGTGCCCGCAAGCAACCCGAGCAGCACCAGGCCGAGCCATTGCACCCGCCAGCCGCGGCGCACGCAGCACAGGGCAATCAGCGCCAGGGGCCAGCACAGCCAATAACCGGCGTCTTTCCAGTGCACCTGCTGGGCATCGCCCTGCACCGCCTGGAAGTGCTGCTGGGCATGCAGTTCGATCCAGTCCAGGTCGTCATCATCCAGGGTCAGGCTGCCCAAGGGGGCATTGGCGGCCTTGGCCAGCTGCTTCAGGGCCTCGGCATCGAAGCTCGCCTGCAACGGCCGGCCATCGTCGCCGATCCTGGGCCGCCCCTGGGCATCATGGAGCACGCCGCGGTCCTGGCTGCCGACGGCCAGTACCAGCACTTGCAGGTTGCTGCCGTCCAGGCGCTTGGGGATCTCGCCGAACTGTTCGGCATCGGCACCATCGGTGACCAGCACCAGGGTACCGGGCATCTTTTCCGCGTCGAGCAAGGCCCGCGCCTGGTCGATCACCCCCAGCACATCCTTGCCGGATCGACTCATCAGTGTGGTCGACAAGGCCTGCAGGAAGCTGTCCAGCAGCACCGGGTCTTCGGTGGCCGGCAGCACCAGGTGCGCACTGCCGGCGTAGGCGATCAGCGCGGTACGGGCCCCGGCCCGGCGTTGCAGCAGGTCGTGCAGCTTGTGCTTGGCGGCCTGCAGGCGCGAAGGCGGAAGGTCATCGGCGTCCATGGACGGCGACAGGTCGACCGCCAGGATCAGCGGCGCACGGTTATCGAAAAAGTCCGGCGTGTCCCGTGTCCAGGTCGGCCCGGCGGCGGCCAGCGCGCCAAGGCCCAGCAATACGGCCAGCAGGTGTACCGGGCGCAGGTGCTGCTGGTCTTGTGGGGTAATCACCAGGGCGTCGATCAGGTGCGGGGCGATCACCTTGTTGAGCTGGCGCTTGAGGTCATGACGGCGCAGCCACGCCCAGGGCAGCAGGATCGCCGGCACGATCAGCAGCAGCCACAGCGGTCGCAGGAAGTGAAAGGCGCTGAAGTCGAGTTCCATCTCAGCCTCCCTTGGCCAACGGCCCGGCTGCACCCCGGCCAAAGCGGCCGGACAGCGCGGCCAGTCCATGACTGACCAGCAACAGCAGCAGCGCTGCGCCCAGCGGTAGCCAGAACAGGTCGCGCTTGGGCTGGTGGCTCAGGGTCTTGACCTTGTGCGGGGTGATCTGGTCGAGGGTGGCGTACACCGCCTTGAGGGCGTTGCGGTCATCGGCGCGGAAGAAGCGCCCGCCAGTCGTGCGCGCGATGTTCTGCAGGGCCTGCAGGTCGACCTTGGCCTCGCCGCTGGCCAGGGGGTCGCCGATGCCGATGGTGTGCACCACGATGCCCTGCTCTTTGGCCAGGCGCGCCGCGTGATCGGGGGTGATGGCGCTGCCGGTATCGTTGCCGTCGGTCAGCAGGATCAGTACCTTTTCCTGCTCTTCGGCCTTGGCCAGCAGCTTGATCGTCAGGCCGATGGCGTCGCCCAGGGCGGTGTTGGGCCCGGCCATGCCGATCCCTACCTCGTCGAGCAGCACCCCGAGGCTGGCGTGGTCGAGGGTCAGCGGTGCCTGGGGATAGGCCCCGGTGCCGAACACGATCAGGCCGATACGGTCATCCTTGCGCTGCACGATAAAGTCGCGCACCACGCTCTTGACCGCGCTCAGGCGGTCCGTGCGCTGGCCGTCGGCGCCGGTGTAATCGGTGGTTTCCATCGACTGGGAAATGTCGATGGCCAGCATCATGTCGCGAATCGGCTGCTCTTTCTCGATGGCTTTTTCCACAAAGACCGGGCGCGCACAGGCCAGCACCAGCAACACCCAGACCAGCAGGTTCAACAGCAACTGCCAACGCCCGCCCGAGGCGCTGCCGTTCTGCGGCGTCAGCCCCGCCGCCCGGGTCATGGCCGAGAAGAACGGCACCCGCAAGGCACTGTGGGCCTCCCGGTAGGTCCCCAGGTAGCGGTAGGCGAGCCAGGGCAATGGCAGCAGTAGCAGCGCCCAGAGGTAGTCAAACTGCCACATGATGCGCCTCGATCCAGTACCGGCCGGCTGCGAACAGTGCCCAAACCTCGTCCTCTGGAATAGCCAGCACCTCGGCATCGGGGGCATAGGCCAGGGTATGCAGGCGTGCGGCGAACTGTTCCGGCAGGGGTTTGGCGGCGCGTTGCGCCAGGAAGGCCTGCCACTGCCCACCACTGAGGGTCGCGGCCGGCGGCGCACCGGTGATCGACATCGCCACCCGCTTGAGCAGCGTCGGCAGTGCGCGCAGGGCCGGCAAGCGTCGCTGCGGGTCCGCCAGGTCGAGGGCGAGGCGGTCGAAGGCCTGCAACGCTTCGCGGCGATAACGGTCACGCTGCCAGCGCCACCAGCGTCGGACCGTCCAGGCCGCAACGGCGAGCAGGATGATCAGCAACAGCGCCAGCCAGCCCCAGGTCTGCGGCCAGTAGCTGAACGGCGGCGTCACCAGCGGCAGTTCCTGAAGCTGGTCGATGCCCGGCAGCACCGGCGCCGTCATCGCGCCATCCCGGACAGCCGGCCCAGCTCGCGGCGGATCTGTTCGAGCGGTTCATGACCGGTGCTGATCATCATCACCGGCACCTGGCTGCGCCGGAGCATGTCGGCGACATCGCGCAGGCGACCGGCCAGGAACGCGCCCAGCGGTCGGTTGACCTGGCGACGCTCCACTTCCAGCTCCACCTGCAGCTCGCCCTGGGTGACCATCACCCGGCCTTGCTCGGGCAGCGCCAGGGCGATGGGGTCGAACACCTGCATGGCGATCACATCGTTGTGGGCGCTGAGCTGGCGCAGCAGCTGCAGGGTCTGCGCCGATGCACCGCCGAAGTCGCTGATGATACATACCAGGCAATCGTGGCCGGCGAGCGCGATGCAATTACGCAGGGCCGTGTCCAGTTGCGTTTCGTCCTCGGCGTCGGGGCCGTTGGCATTGAGCGTGTGGTTGCTGCGGATGATCGCTGCGCACAGTTCCTGGACCCGCGCACGGCTGCGCAGCGGTTTTATATGCCGCACCTGCTGGTCATCGAACACCAGGCCACCGACACGGTCACCGGCATGCAAGGCAATCCACGCCGACAGCGCTGCAAGCTCGGCGGCGACCACCGACTTGAAGCTGCGCTGCGAGCCGAAGAACATGCTCATGCGCTGGTCAACCAGCACCAGGGTCGGCCGGTCACGCTCTTCGGTGAAGGTGCGCACGAAGGGTTTGCCGAAGCGCAGCGAGGCGCGCCAGTCCAGATGGCGCAGGTCGTCGCCGGGAATGTAGCGACGCAGTTCGTCGAAGCTCAGGCCGCGCCCGCGCAGGCGCGAGGCATGGGTGCCGGAGAGGATGCTGGCCAGCGGTTGCCGGGACAGGAAGCTCAGGCCGCGTACGCGATGCTCCAGCGCCATGAGCTGGCTGAGCGAGGCGTAGACGAAGCCATCGGCAACCGGTGAATCGACCTGTGGCCTGTCCATGGGCTCAGGCCGGGATGGCGACGTGATCGAGCAGGCGGTCGATCACCCGGTCGGCGTTGATCCCCTCGGCGATGGCGTCATAGGACAACTGCAGGCGATGGCGCAGCACCGGATGAACCACGGCGCGCACATCGTCCGGCGACACGAAGTCGTTACCGGACAACCAGGCGTGGGCCCGCGACACCCGGTCCAGGCTGATACCGCCGCGGGGGCTGGCGCCGATCTTGATCCAGCGGGCCATGTCGGCATCGTAGTCGGCGGCATGGCGGGTGGCATTGATCAGGTCGATCAGGTAGCGGTCGATCGCCTCGGACACATGCACGCCGGCAATCTCGGCGCGCGCGGCGAACACCACCTCCTGGGGCAGTTGATCCGGCGGCTGCCTGGCACCCTGGCTGCTCTGCTCCTCGGTACGCACCAGGCGCAATACCTGGGCTTCGTCGTCCACCTTGGGGTAATCCAGTTGCAGCTTCATCAGGAAGCGGTCCATCTGCGCTTCGGGCAGCGGGTAGGTGCCCTCCTGCTCGATCGGGTTCTGGGTCGCCAGGACCATGAACAGCGCCGACATCGGGTAGCTCTGCCCGGCCACGGTGATCTGCCGCTCTTCCATGGCTTCGAGCAGGGCCGCCTGGACCTTGGCCGGCGCCCGGTTGATCTCGTCGGCGAGGATGACATTGCCGAACAGCGGCCCGGGCTGGAACTTGATCTGGTTGCCTTCGGCGGTTTGCTGGAGGATCTCGCCGCCGGTGATGTCCGAGGGCAGCAGGTCCGGGGTGAACTGGATGCGCCGCATCTGCGCATCCAGGTGGGTCGCCAGGGCCTTGACCGTGCGGGTCTTGGCCAGCCCCGGCAGGCTTTCCAGCAGCACGTGGCCGTTGGCCAACAACCCCAGCAGCACATGCCGGATGGTCTCGGCCTGGCCCAGCACCTGCTGGGCCACGCGCGCTTCCAGTGCAGAAACCTGCTCGCGTATGCTCACCTGTTCGCTCCCTGACTGTCCGGCAATTGGGTAAATCTAGCAGCCTTCCCAGCAGGCGCCAGACAAAGCCCGGGTCACGGCTTCTGCCAGTACGGCTCGATCGCTTGCAGGCGCGGGTCATCCGGCGCGACCTTGCGCATGCGCTGCACATACTCGAAAGCCTCCTTGCGCTCACCCGCCAGGGCATGCAGGTACAACAGCGAGTACAACAGGTCGGGGTCCTCGGGAGCCTGCTCAAGACCACTGCGCAGTGCCTGGATCGCATCGTCGCGGCGGTTCAGGCGCGACAGCAGCAGGCCCTGGTTGTAACGGATGCGCACGTTTTGCGGCAGGGCCACGGCGGCGGTTTCCATCCACTGCAGCGCTTGCTCGGCCTTGCCCTGCTCGACCAGCAGCAAGGCCAGCATGTAGGCCAGGTTGCCGTGGTCGCTCGCCGGCATTTTCTCCAACGCCACACCTTCGCGCAGTAACTGCTCGGCCTCATCGAGGCGTTGCGCGGCGCTGGTCAGGGTCACCAGGTTGACCCGCGCGGGAACGAAGTACGGGTCGAGCTTCAGGGCCTGGCGGTACTCGTCCATCGCCTCGCTCTCACGCCCCTGGCGGCTCAACAACACGGCCAGGTTCAGGCGTCCGCCAGGCAGGTCGGCGTTGCCGCGCAGGCGCGTCTCGTAGTCCGCCAGCATCGTCTTGAACGACTCCCGTGAGTCTGCCGGCAACTGCTCGGGCGGTACGTCGGCCAGCACCCGCAACGTTTCATCGCGCACTGCCAGGGTCGGGTCCTTGAGCAGCGGCAGCAGTGGTTGCAGGCGTTGCGCCGGGGGCACGCTGGCAAAGCCGGAAACGGCATAGGCACGCACCAGGTCACTGCTGTCTTTCAGGGCCCAGCCCAGGCTGATCACCGACTGGCTGCCAAGATCGGCCAGTTGCTCGGCCGCGGTGGCGCGAACGATGGCCGGCTTGCCTTTGTCGGCCAGCAGCGCATTGAGCTGGCTGAACGCGATGCCTTTACCGCTGCGCACGGCGTGGAAATTCTCGCCGTAGTGGGGGGGACGCTGCGGCTGGCCGAACCAGCCTTCGATGGCCTTGGCCGCCCATTGCGGCTTCTGGTCCTTGTGGCAGGTGGTGCAGGCATCGGGGCTGTCGTCTGTTGCGGCCAGGTCCGGGCGCGGGATGCGCAGGCTGTGGTCGCGGCGCGGGTCGACCACCATGTAGGTCTTGGTCGGCATATGGCAGTTCACGCACTGGGCGCCGGGGGAACCTGCCGGGTGATGATGGTGCGCCTCGCTGTCATAGTCCTTGGCCTGCAGGCTGGCAAAGCGCGCAACCGGTGGCTGGCCGTTATGACACTGCAGGCACAGGCCGTTGCCTTCGATCTTGACCTTGGCCGTGTGCGGGTTATGGCAGTCGGTGCAGCCCACCCCTGCCGCGTACATCTTGCTCTGGGTGAACGAGCCGTACTCGTAGACCTCGCCATCGATCTGGCCGTCGGCGTGATACAGGTCGGGGCGCAAGGTGGCGGGCAGGCTCTGGTCCAGTTGCTTGTGCCCCGGCAACTGGCCAACCCCCAAGGTCTGGCGGCGGCTGTGGCAGAAGGCACATTGCTCGACCTGGCCCTGGCTGCCCAGCGCCTTGTAATCCACCGCCAGGCCCACGTCCTTGGCCGAGGCATAAGTCTGTTGACCGGATTTGGCGGCTTTCGCCCAGTCGACATGGGCCTGCCCCGGCCCATGGCAACTCTGGCAGCCGACGGTCTGCTCCTGCCAGGTGGTGGCGAAGCTGTCTTCGCGGTCGTTGTAGTTCTTCATCAACCGGGTGGAATGGCAGTCGGCGCACATGCCGTTCCAGTTCTGGTAGCGACCGGTCCAGTGCAGCGGATCGTCGGGGGCGAAACGCTGGCCGGGGTACAGCGAGAACCAGCGCTGCCCGCCTTCGCCCTTGCTGCGGCTGTCCCAGGCGATGGTCAGGGCCTGCAGCCGCCCGCGGGGCAGCGACACCAGATACTGTTGCAAAGGGTAATGGCCGAAGGTGTAGAGCACCTCGAAGTCCACAGGCTTGCCGGTTTCGCCTTCGGTGTTGACGAAAAAGCGCTCGCCCTTGCGGAAGAAGCGTGCCTGGACGCCGGCGTCATCGAAGCGGGTATTGGCGAAATTGCCCAGCACATTGGCGGGTTTGGCTTCGCGCATGGCCCAGCCATGGTCGGAGTCTTTCCAGGCTTTGGCCTGGTCGGCATGGCAACCCAGGCAGGTGGCGGTCGCGACGTAGCCTTGCTCCGGGCTGCCTTGCGCGGGCTCACGCGCTGTGGTTTCACTGGCGGCCCAGGCCGGCACGGTGATCAGCGCTACTGTTGACAGAACCAGGCCGCGCAACCATGACCAACGCCTTTCCCTAGGTGTTTCATGCCCCATTCCCAACTCCACGGTCAATTCGATTCGCCCTGTTCCGGACGTTTTTGCATACCGATGCAAATGGTTGCGTGCTAGAGGCTAGTGCATCTTTCAAGCGACGGGCGGCAAAATTCGGTTCTTCACGGAATCCTTGGGCTTGGGCTTGGGCTTGGGCTTGGGTGGCGAGGTGGCGTGCTTATCCATTCCATGCAGCGACGCTGCCGGCCCCTTCCGCCCTTACGGCGGGTCCCTTTTGTCTTGGCAAAAGGAACCAAAACCGCTCGCTCCT
>NZ_JALRNG020000050.1:0-37620 GCF_030272875.2 Pseudomonas sp. BJa5 | reverse complement strand
GCTTCGTCGTATGGTGCACTCAGGAGGATTCGAACCTCCGACCGCTCGGTTCGTAGCCGAGTACTCTATCCAGCTGAGCTATGAGTGCAGGGTTGGCGCTTGATGGACCAGATCACCTCTGGTTACAGCTGAAGCAATTTTCAATAAGAAACCGCTTCGTCGTATGGTGCACTCAGGAGGATTCGAACCTCCGACCGCTCGGTTCGTAGCCGAGTACTCTATCCAGCTGAGCTATGAGTGCATTTGTTGCCGCGCATTATAGGCCGCTAAATCATTTTGCCAAGTACTTTTTCGTTTAATTTCAACGACTTAAGTGATTCAGGCAGATTACAGCGTCCTACATGAATAATGGCGGAGAAGGGGGGATTCGAACCCCCGATACCCTTGTGAGGTATACTCCCTTAGCAGGGGAGCGCCTTCGGCCACTCGGCCACCTCTCCGCAACACGGGGCGTATAATAACCAGACCCTTCCCCGTTTGCAAACTCTTTTTTGAAAAAAAATCGATAAAAATTAATGGGTTGGTTCTTCGTCCTTCTCTTTCTTGATCCGCAGGTAGATTTCCTCGCGGTGGACGGCTACTTCCTTGGGGGCATTTACCCCGATTCGCACCTGGTTTCCTTTGACGCCGAGCACGGTCACGGTGATTTCGCCGTCGCCTATGATCAGGCTCTCGGCGCACCGTCGAGTCAGAATCAACATACCTTTCTCCTAACGAAATTCAGTTCAGGGATAAACAGTCTGCAAAAAAAAGGGCTTCGGCCCGCAACCCGCCAGGGCAGCCGACCTACGCCTAAGTATTGACCAGCGCGCACGAAACGAAAGATTTCTCACACCAGCCAGAAACACGAAGGGCGCGGCATGGCCGCGCCCTCTTGAGACAACGCCTTACTCGCCCTGGCGGGCCGGGGCGTCCAGCTCGAAGGCGGTGTGCAGGGCGCGCACGGCCAGTTCCAGGTACTTCTCTTCGATGACCACGGAGACCTTGATCTCGGACGTGGAGATCATCTGGATGTTGATGCTCTCCTTGGCCAGGGCTTCGAACATGCGGCTGGCAACACCAGCGTGGGAACGCATGCCGACACCGACGATCGAGACCTTGGCGATGTTGGTGTCGCCTACCACTTCGCGAGCGTTGAGCTCCTCGGCGGTCTTGTCCAGGACCTTGTGGGCCTTGTCGTAGTCGTTGCGGTGCACGGTGAAGGTGAAGTCGGTGGTGTTATCGTGCGAAACGTTCTGCACGATCATGTCGACTTCGATGTTCGCGGCACTGATCGGGCCGAGGATCTTGAAGGCAACGCCCGGGGTATCCGGTACGCCACGAATGGTCAGCTTGGCTTCATCGCGGTTGAAGGCGATGCCGGAAATGATCGGCTGTTCCATGGATTCCTCTTCATCAATAGTAATGAGGGTACCCGGACCCTCCTGGAAGCTGTGCAGCACGCGCAGCGGAACGTTGTACTTGCCGGCGAACTCGACGGCACGGATCTGCAGGACCTTGGAACCGAGGCTGGCCATTTCCAGCATCTCTTCGAAGGTGATCTTGTCCAGGCGCTGTGCCTGGGACACCACGCGCGGGTCGGTGGTGTAGACACCATCGACGTCGGTGTAGATCTGGCATTCGTCAGCCTTGAGCGCCGCCGCCAGGGCCACGCCGGTGGTGTCGGAGCCACCGCGACCGAGGGTGGTGATGTTGCCGTGCTCGTCGACACCCTGGAAACCCGCGACCACGACCACGCGGCCGGCCTTGAGGTCGCCACGGATACGCTGATCGTCGATCTGCAGGATGCGCGCCTTGTTGTGCGCGCTGTCGGTGAGGATACGCACCTGGTTACCGGTGTAGGACACCGCCGGAACGCCCCGCTTGATCAGCGCCATGGCCAGCAAGGCAATGGTCACCTGCTCGCCGGTGGAGACGATCACATCCAGCTCACGCGGAACCGGTTGCTCGCTCACCTGCTTGGCCAGGTCGATCAGGCGATTGGTTTCGCCGCTCATTGCCGACAGTACAACCACCAGGTCATCGCCGGCATCGCGGAATTTCTTGACCTTGTCGGCAACCTGCTCGATTCGCTCGACCGTGCCGACCGAAGTGCCGCCAAATTTCTGTACGATCAACGCCATTTCAAAGCCGCCTCAGCCCATGAAGGGCACCCAATAAACATTCAAACGACACCGTGGCCCGCCACTAGACGACGGGCCGATCGATGCCTTAAACGCCCTGCTCCACGAATGGAACGGTCAGGGCCAGTGCGTTGTCCAGCGCGGCGGTGTCTACGCCACCACCTTGCGCCATGTCCGGACGACCGCCGCCCTTGCCGCCCACGGCAGCAGCGGCTTGCTTCATCAAATCACCGGCTTTGAGTTGGCCAGTCAGGTCCTTGGTCACGCCGGCAACCAGCACGACCTTTTCCTCATGGACACTGCCGAGCAGGATCACTGCGCGGCCGAGTTTGTTCTTCAGCTGATCGACCAGCGCCAGCAGCGCCTTGCCATCCTGGCCGTCCAGGCGTGCAGCCAGGACCTTGACGCCCTTGACCTCGACCGCCGCGTTGGACAGATCGTCACCCGCAGCGCTGGCCGCCTTGGCCTGCAGTTGCTCCAGCTGTTTTTCCAGCTGGCGGTTGCGCTCCAGCACAGCCGACAGCTTGTCGATCAGGTTGTCGCGATTGCCCTTGACCAGCTGCGCGGCCTCCTTGAGCTGCTCTTCGGCAGTATTCAGGTAGGCCAGTGCCGCTTCTCCGGTGACCGCTTCGATACGGCGCACGCCGGAGGCAACGCCACCTTCGCTGATGATCTTGAGCAGGCCGATATCACCGGTACGCTTGGCGTGGATACCACCGCACAGCTCGACGGAGAAATCGCCGCCCATGCTCAGTACCCGGACACTGTCGCCGTACTTCTCGCCGAACAGCGCCATGGCGCCCTTCTGCTTGGCGGTGTCGATATCGGTCTCTTCGGTTTGCACCTCGGAGTTCTTGCGCACTTCGCGGTTGACGATGTCTTCCAGGGCCTTGAGCTGCTCCGGCTTGACCGCCTCGAAGTGGCTGAAGTCGAAACGCAGGCGCTGGCTGTCGACCAGCGAGCCTTTCTGTTGTACGTGATCGCCCAGCACCTGGCGCAGGGCTGCGTGCAGCAGGTGAGTGGCGGAGTGGTTCAGCGAGGTGGCGTGCTGGACATCGGCATCGACTGTTGCCTGGACCTTGGCACCGACCACCAGGTTGCCGCTGGCAACCACGCCGTGGTGCAGGTAGGCACCACCGGTCTTGGTGGTGTCGCGCACGTCGAAGCGCACGTTGCCGGCCTGCAGGTAGCCGGTATCGCCGACCTGGCCACCGGCCTCGGCGTAGAACGGCGTGCGGTCGAGGATGACCACGCCCTGCTCGCCTTCGCCCAGTTGCTCGACGACCTTGCCATCCTTATAGATAGCAACGATGCTGGCTTCACCTTCAGTGTTGGTGTAGCCGGTGAACTCGGTGGCCACATCGACCTTGACCAGGGTGTTGTAGTCCAGGCCGAAGGCGCTGGCGGAACGGGCGCGCTCGCGCTGCGCTTCCATTTCGCGCTCGAAGCCTGCCTCGTCGATGGTCAGCTCGCGCTCGCGGGCGATATCGGCGGTCAGGTCCATCGGGAAGCCGTAGGTGTCGTAGAGCTTGAACACCACGTCGCCCGGCACCACGGTGCCCTTGAGCTCGGCCAGGTCCTGCTCGAGGATCTTCAGGCCCTGCTCCAGGGTCTTGGCGAACTGCTCTTCTTCAGCCTTGAGCACGCGCTCGATGTTGGCCTGCTGCTGCTTGAGCTCCGGGAAGGCCTCGCCCATCTCGGCCACCAGGGCCGCAACGATCTTGTAGAAGAAGCTACCGGTGGCGCCCAGCTTGTTGCCGTGACGGCAGGCACGACGAATGATGCGGCGCAGCACATAGCCACGGCCTTCGTTCGAAGGCAGCACGCCGTCGGCGATCAGGAAGCCGCAGGAGCGGATGTGATCGGAGACGACCTTGAGCGAGGACTGCTCTTCGTTCTTGCAGCCGATGGCTTCGGCAGCGGCGGCGAGCAGGTTGCGGAACAGGTCGATCTCGTAGTTCGAGTGCACGTGCTGCATGACCGCACTGATGCGCTCCAGGCCCATGCCGGTATCCACCGACGGCGCCGGCAGCGGGTGCAGTACGCCATCGGCAGTACGGTTGAACTGCATGAAGACGTTGTTCCAGATCTCGATGTAACGGTCACCGTCTTCCTCTGGCGAGCCGGGTGGGCCGCCCCAGATGTCCGGGCCGTGGTCGTAGAAGATCTCGGTGCAAGGACCGCACGGACCGGTATCGCCCATGGTCCAGAAGTTGTCGGACGCGTAAGGCGCACCCTTGTTGTCGCCGATACGCACCATGCGCTCGACCGGGACGCCGATTTCCCGGGTCCAGATGTCGTAGGCTTCGTCGTCGCTGGCGTAGACGGTGACCCAGAGCTTTTCCTTCGGCAGTTTCAGCACGCCGGTGAGGAAGGTCCAGGCGTAGGTGATGGCATCGCGCTTGAAGTAATCACCGAAGCTGAAGTTACCCAGCATTTCGAAGAAGGTGTGGTGACGGGCGGTGTAGCCGACGTTTTCCAGGTCGCTGTTCTTGCCACCGGCGCGTACGCACTTCTGGCTGCTGGTGGCGCGGGTGTAGGCGCGCTTTTCCTGGCCAAGGAAGCAGTCCTTGAACTGGTTCATCCCCGCGTTGGTGAACAGCAGGGTCGGGTCGTTGCCCGGAATCAAGGAGCTGGAGGCAACTCGGGTATGTCCCTGCTCTTCGAAGAAGCGAAGGAAGGCTTCACGGATTTCTGCGCTTTTCATAGGTTCTTCCACGGAAACGGCGGCCTGAGGCAAATGCTTGCGTCAAATTGACGAAACGACGGCAAAGGGCCGCATTATATCGGGCCTTAGGCTTGGGTGCAGTGTGTTTATGCTATGGAAACCGTCAATTGGACGGCTTGCAACGACAATGTCAGACAAAAGCAGAAAAAAATCGTAGCGAAACACGTACTGGTACCGGGCCCTGGCTGATGTTGCTGCTGGATATTAGGGGTACGCCCCTGGCCATTGGCAAGATTTCCCGGATGAAACGTCGTAAATCCCGGAAAAATCGTTAGCAGCCTATACGTTTGCTGGAAATCTGTGTTAATAATTCCCCGCCACCGATGACGGTGGCAACGTTCTCAGGGCGGGGTGCAATTCCCCACCGGCGGTAATTGCGCACCTTGCGCATAGCCCGCGAGCGCTTGCAGGCACCCTTGCAAGGTCAGCAGACCCGGTGTGATTCCGGGGCCGACGGTCATAGTCCGGATAAAGAGAGAACGGGATAGGCACGTCCGTGCCTGTCGTTGCGCACCTGCGTGGCGAAGTCCCCTTCGATCCAGATGCCCTGTTTCTCATACAAACAGGAGTCCGTTTCAATGCAACCCACCGCAATCGATAGCAAAAACCCTACCCACGAGCGTATCGCCTTCATCCAGGCCTGCTGGCACAAGGATATTGTCGACCAGGCACGCAAGGCCTTCGTCGAAGAGATGGGCAAACAAGGCTATCAGGCGAGCGACATCGATTTCTTTGAAGTCGGCGGTGCCTTCGAGATTCCCCTGCATGCCAAGCTGCTGGCCCGTACCGGCCGCTATGCCGGTATCGTTGCCGCGGGCCTGGTGGTCGACGGCGGCCTGTACCGCCACGAGTTCGTCGCCCAGTCGGTGATCAGCGGCCTGATGCAGGTACAGCTGGAAACCGAAGTGCCGGTGTTCTCCGTGGTCCTGACCCCGCACCACTTCCACGCCGGTGACGAACACCAGAACTTCTACTTCGAGCACTTCCTGGTCAAGGGCGCGGAAGCTGCGCAGACCTGTGCCGATACCCTGCAGAAGCTACGCGCCCTGCGCCGCATCGAGCCGGTACAGAAACGCGCCGTCTGACCTTCGCTGCACAGCGGGCGCCGTCGACAACGACGCCCGCATTCCATGCCTTGTACCAACAACTATGTATCGCCTTTGCAATCGCCGCTGATCGTAGGCTCGGATCTCACTAGAACCAAGAGATCGGCAACATGACCAATGGCACGGAATCAACCCCCATCAGGATCGACGGCAAGGTCGCGACACCATCCGCAGTCATAGAGGAACTGGATGAGCAAGTTCCCGGCTTCTGGGTAACTCGCGAGCGCTACCCGCTGCACAAGGATGCCCGCGTATACATGGAGCGCTGGCTGCAGTCGGCGCTTGAAGACTGGGAAGATGCTGGCGAAAGTGACGAAATCGTCGTCTGGTCCCGCTCCTCGGCTGTCGGCCTGAGCCAGCAGGATAATCAGCTCACGCTGCGCATTGATGATCAGGATTACCTGATAACCCCGTCCTCTCCCGCGCAACGACTGACGCTGCAACTCATGAAAAGTGAACTACCGCCCGGGTTGGGAGAAGGCATCAGCTGGCCCTTGCGGATAGACAGCGCTGCTAGCAGCAGCAAATCCGTGGCCCACACCGAAGACCCGGGGCTGCAGATCTATGGCACACCGCAGTTCCAGTTCAGGGTATTGAGCCAGCTGGCTCTGCTGGACGGGAATAAAGAACTCAAGGCCCTGCTGGACGACAGCCGACAATCCCTGGGGGACAGGCACACCAGGGTGCTGATCATGGAGTTGTATGTCCAGGAGAAAGGCCGTTTCGGCCCCACCCACTCCACATTCAACCGGGAAGGTGATGTAGCGTTGCTCTACAACCCTTACCAGAGCAGCGAATCCGGCCTGGAACTGTTCAAGTTGCTCTATCGCCTCTTCACAGCCCTGGCCACGCCGTCCCCTCTCCCGTAACCAGGCTCAGCCCAGCTGATCCGGGTTGGCCGGCACAATGAGGATGCCCGCGCGCAAGCCATTCTTCACCTTCGGATTGGGGAAGATGATGCGGGCCCCCTCCTCCTCGACCACCCAGCGCGACTCAGCGAGGTCTTCGGCCAGCAGGTAGCCCTTGGACAGCTCGGAGAAGTTTTCGATATCGGCCGGCAGGTGCAGGCGGAAGCTGTCACTGTGCTTGATGATCTCGCGGGCCACGCTGAACAGCTGCAGCCCGTCCAGGCCAGAGGGCTCTTCAGGCTCGTTGCCTTCGATGATCTGTTTGAGGCGGGTTTCCAGGCGTTTCAGGTTGACCTGCGCGTTCTGCCCGAACGGCCGCGCCTTGCCCAGTTCCAGGGTAAAGGCTTCGGCATCGAGCTGCTCGTAGGTGAAGGCGGTGAAGGTGATCGATACCTTGCTCTGCAGCAGCACCGCTTCCATGCCGGCGGCCCGCAGGCGCACCAGTTCGCGACGCGAGTGCTGGCGACCAGCCTTGAACGGATAGAGCGCGAACTGCTCGATCTTCGAGCCGCGAATGGCGGTATGCAGGTCGTAGTGCAGGCGGGAACGTTCCGGCTTGCTGAAGAAGGTCCGGGCGAACTGCTCCAGCTGGCCGGCGCGCAAGGCTTCGCTGCCGCTGGAGAGTTCGTGCCTGCCGTTGAACAGACGGTTGACGTCCTGCTCGATGTAGCGCTCACCCTTGCGAATCGCTTCGGGGTTGCCGAACAGGAACAGAATACGGGCGCGCGGCTTGATTTCACCGCGGGCAATACCGTGCAGGAGCTCGTCGAGCAATTCGATCGGGGCGGTTTCATTGCCATGGATACCTGCCGAAAGCAGCAGGTCCATGCCATTGTCGCGCGCCTCCGGCGGGTGCACTTCCAGCGCCCCCTCGCCGAGCCAGCGCATGCGCACGCCCCCGACAGTCACCTGAGTCTTTTCTGCCGGTTCATGACCGGCCAGGGTCAGGTCAAGCAGTTTGCCGAGGGCGAGCATGGGCTATTCCTTTCCTTAGTGATGGTGGCCGCAGTCGGGACCATGAACGTGATCATCATCGTCGCCGGCATCGGCCGGTTCCATTTCCAGCTGCAGGCTCACCAGGTTGGTGGCCAGCGGGCGCAGCAGCAGGTTGGCGTACTCGGTGTCGTCTTCTTCGACGTCGACGCCGATCAGCAGCTGACCGCGGCCATCCTGCTGGATCCACACCTCCTTGCCTTGCCAGACCACCGCAAAGCGGGTGCAGGAGGTTTCCAGCTGGGTGCCATCGTCATCTTCAAGGATCAGCTGCAGGGCGTCGGACATAGTCGAATTCTCTTTCAAGGTTGGAGTTGGAACGGATACACCGAGCCCAGCTTGAGGATCTGGGTCAGTTCATCCAGTGCCGTACGACACTCCACCAGCAGTTGCGGATCGGCCAGGTCGGTTTCGCTCAGGCGATCGCGGTAATGCTTGTCGACCCATTGGGTCAGGGTGTCGTACAGCGGCGCCGTCATGATAACCCCTGGATTGACCGCCGCCAGTTCCGTTTCGTTGAGTGCCACGCGCAAACGCAGGCACGCCGGACCACCGCCGTTCTGCATGCTCTGCTTGAGGTCGAACACCTTGACCTCGGAGACCGGGCCACCCGATGCGGTCAGGGACGACAGGTAGGTCCAGACCCGCTCGTTGTTGCGGCATTCTTCCGGCACGATCAGTAGCATCGAACCATCGGCGCGGGACAGCAACTGACTGTTGAACAGGTAGGAGCGCACGGCGTCTTCCACGGTCACAGCCGAACGCGGTACGCAGATCGCTTTGAAATTGCCACCCCGTTTAGCCAGTTTAGCTTGCAGTTGGCCAAGCATCGCCTCGGTCTCGAGGAAGGCGTCTTCGTGGTAGAACAGCACTTCGCCGTTGCCCACCGCGATCACGTCGTTGTGGAACACCCCCTGGTCGATCACCGCCGGGTTCTGCTGGGCGTAGACCACGCCTTCCTCGCTCAGGCCATGCAGACGGGCAACGGCCTGGGAGGCTTCGAGGGTCTGGCGCGCCGGGTATTTCTGCGGCGCCGGGTAGCGGTTGTCGAAAGCGCTGCGGCCATAGACGAAGAACTCCACGCCCGCCTCGCCATAGCTGCGGCAGAAACGCGTATGGTTGGCTGCACCTTCGTCACCGAACTGGGCCACCGCCGGCAGCGCGGCGTGATGGGCAAAGTGCTTGTCGTTGGCGAACATCGCCCCCAACACGCGGCTGGTAGTCGGGTGCTCGATGCTGCGGTGGTACTTGCAGTTGAGGTTGGCGGCAGTGAAATGCACGCGACCGTCTGCGGTGTCGGCGCTCGGGCTGACCGTGGCGGCGTTGGCCACCCACATGCTCGACGCCGAGCAACTGGCGACCAGCAGCGGCATGGCATCCTTGGCGGCCTGCTGGATGACTTGTGCATCGCTACCGGAAAAACCCAGGCGACGCAGCGCGGCGACATCCGGACGCTCCTGCGGGGCGAGCACGCCCTGCTGGAAGCCCATTTCCATCAGCGCCTTCATCTTCGCCAGGCCCTGACGCGCGGCTTCGCGCGGGTTGGAGGCCTGCTGGCTGTTGCTCTGCGAGGCAACGTTGCCGTAGGACAGACCGCCGTAGTTGTGCGTCGGTCCCACCAGTCCATCAAAGTTCACTTCAAACGATTTCATCGGCAAGGCTCCGTGGACCTTTTGTTATAGGGAGACGCCCGGCGTCAGGGTGGCAGGCAGGGTCAGGCTGGCGGTCTCCAGCGAGGCTACCGGGTAGGCGCAGTAGTCAGCCGCGTAGTAGGCACTGGCGCGGTGGTTGCCGCTGGCGCCCACGCCACCGAATGGCGCGCTGCTGGCGGCACCGGTCAATTGCTTGTTCCAGTTGACGATGCCGGCGCGGCTGTTGAGCCAGAAGTACTGGTAGCGCGCACGGGAATCGGACAGCAGGCCGGCCGCCAGGCCGTACTGGGTGTTGTTGGCTTCGGCGATGGCCGCATCGAAATCGCTGTAGCGGATCACTTGCAGCAGCGGGCCGAAGAACTCTTCATCCACACGCTCGGCAACCGCCGTGACATCGACGATGCCCGGGGTCAGCAAGGCAGCCGTGGCGTTCGGCTGGGTCATTGCCAGCAGCGACACGCCACCGTTGGCCAGCAGGTGCGCCTGGGCATCGAGCAGCGCCTTGGCCGCGCCCAGGGAAATCACCGAACCCATGAACGGCGCCGGTTGCTGGTCGAAGGCACCGACCGAGATGTTCTTGCACACCTCGACCAGGCGCTTGAGCAGTGCGTCGCCCCAGGCACCTTGCGGCACCAGCAAGCGGCGCGCACAGGTGCAGCGCTGGCCGGCGGAAATGAAGGCCGACTGGATGATGGTGTAGACCGCCGCGTCCAGGTCCTTGACCTCGTCGACCACCAGCGGGTTGTTGCCGCCCATCTCCAGGGCCAGGATCTTGTCCGGGCGACCGGCGAACTGCTGGTGCAACAGGTTGCCGGTACGGCTGGAACCGGTGAAGAACAGGCCGTCGATACCCGGGTTGGCCGCCAGGGCCACGCCGGTTTCGCGGGCGCCCTGGACCAGGTTCAGCACGCCTGCCGGCAGGCCGGCCTCGATCCAGCACTTGACCGTCAGCTCGGCGACCTTCGGGGTCAGCTCGCTGGGTTTGAACACCACGGTGTTACCCGCCAGCAAGGCCGGCACGATATGGCCGTTGGGCAGGTGACCGGGGAAATTGTACGGGCCGAACACGGCCACCACGCCGTGGGGCTTGTGGCGCAGTACCGCAGTGGCATCGGCCAGCGGACCGCTCTTTTCACCGGTACGCTCGCGATAGCTCTGCACCGAGATGGCCACCTTGTTGACCATGCTGGTCACTTCGGTAGCGGCTTCCCAGAGCGGCTTGCCGGTTTCCTCACCGATGCAGTGGGCCAGCGCATCGGCATTGGCCTTGAGCGCGGCAGCGAAGGCTTCGAGCACACTGATGCGCGCTTCCAGGGACTGCACGGCCCAGCCGGCGAAGGCCTGACGTGCGGCCTTGACGGCGCTGTCGACCTGTTCGGCGCTGGCGCCCTGGCCTTGCCAGATAACCTTCTGGCTGACCGGATCCAGCGATTGCAGTGCCTCGCCCTGCCCTGCCTGCCAATTGCCGGCAATAAAGTGAGTCGTCATTACTTGGCCTCCCGGGCAGCGGACAGTGTTACGGCACGCACCTGGTCACCGGCGCTCAGGCGCAGGCGTTTGGCGGTCTGTGGATCGACCACCAGGGTGCCGGCCGCAAGGCGTGCGGGTGCTGCGGTGATGCGGCAGTCCTCGCGCTTGCGGTTGTGGATGATGAACGGCGTGGCGTCGTCGCCCGGCGTGCCGACGGCCAGCACCAGCGCCTGGCTGTCCTGCACCGCGCGGATCTTGGCGGTTTCGCACTCGACGGCGGGGCCGGCGTCGAAGATGTCGACATAGCCCTGGTAGCTGAAGCCTTCGCTCTTGAGCATGGCCAGGGCCGGCTCGGTGTCGGTGTGCACCTTGCCGATCACCCCGCGCGCAGCTTCGGACAGGAAGCAGGTGTAGAGCGGGAACTTGGGCATCAGCTCGGCGATGAAAGCCTTGTTGCCAACACCGGTGAGGTAGTCGGCCTGGCTGAATTCCATTTTGAAGAAATGCCGGCCCAGGCTTTCCCAGAACGGCGAGCGCCCTTGTTCGTCGGACATGCCGCGCATTTCGGCGATGATCTTGTTACCGAACAGTTCCGGAAACTCGGCGATGAACAGCATCCGCGCCTTGGCCAACAGGCGGCCATTGAGGCCGCTGCGATGGTCGGCCCGCAGGAACAGCGAGCACAGCTCGGAGTTGCCGGTCAGGTCGTTGGCCAGAAACAGCGTCGGGATTTCCCGATAGATGTTCAGCTCCTGGGAGGCGCTGACGGTCAGGCCCACCCGGTAGTTGTACCAGGGCTCGCGCAGGCCGACAGCCCCGGCGATGGCGGAAATGCCGACCACCACGCCTTCGTCGTTTTCCAGCACGAACAGGTAATCGGCATCGCCCCGCTCGGCAGTGCCCTGGAAGGTCTTCTCGGCCCAGCCGACGCGGTGCGCCAGGCGCTCTTCGTTGGCCGGCAAGGTGGTCAGGCCGGTGCCGGTGCTGCGCGCCAGCTCGATCAGCGCGGGTAAGTCGCTGCTGCGTACGGGACGAACGATCATGCTATCTCCTCGGGCGGCGGCCTCGGGCCTGCCGCAAAACTCGACCTGGGGTACGCGGTTATCGAACCGCAGGGATCAAACCGCGACCAGGCGCACGCTGGCGCCTTCACCGACGCCCAGGGCGTCGGCGGCTTCAAGACTCAGGGTGACCGGCTTGCCAGGCACCCAGTCCAGTTCCAGCAGTACGGCGCGGTAGTCCTGCAACTGGCCGTTGCACACCAGGTATGGACGTCCACCCTTGACCACGGTGCTGTCCAGCTTGACCGGCACCACGCGGCTCTGGGCAATCGAACGGATGCTCGACACCCGCGCATGCAGGGTCGGGCCACCGTCGAAAATGTCGATGTAGTGATCGGTCTCGAAGCCTTCGCGCATCAGGATGTCGAAGGTGATCTGCGCCCGCGGATGGACCTGGCCCATGGCTTCCTGCGCGGCGTCCGGCAGCAGGGGCACATAGATCGGGTAATGCGGCATCAGCTCGGCCAGGAAGGTCCGGCTCTTGAGGCCGCACAGGCGCTCGGCCTCGGCGTAGTTGAGATCGAAGAAGTTGCGCCCGATGGCATCCCAGAACGGCGAATCGCCATTCTCGTCGCTGTAGCCGACGATCTCGGTCACCACCGAGTCGGCAAAGCGCTCGGGGTGCGCGGCCATGAACAGCAGGCGACCCCGGGAGTTAAGCTCCGACCAGCCAGTACCGACCAGTTCCGGCAGCACGTAGAAGCTGGTCAGCAGGCTGTTGCCGGTCAGGTCGTGGCACTGCGAAAGCACATGGATCTTGTTGTGGATCTTCAGCTCGCGCGAGGCGTGCACGAAGGTCTCGTTACGGAAGCTGTAGAACGGCTCGGAGTAGCCGGCGGAGGCGACAATCGCCGAACAGCCGACCAACTTGCCGGTGGTGCTGTCTTCGAGCACGAAGAAATAGCTCTCTTCACCGTTGAAGCTGACCTCGGCCGCGAAGGAGGTTTCCGAGGCGGCGATCTTGTCGCCCAGGCGACCGGCATCATCCGGCAAGGACGTGACACCAATGGGGCTGTCCGCTGCCAGACGCTGTACTTCGTCCAGATCAGCCATTTGCGCGGGGCGCATCACCAGCATGGTGTCACTCCTTTTGGGGAAACAGGCCGATCACTTCGGCACAGGAAAAAAACGGCAGATGCCCGCAGGCACCTGCGACGGAATTCGGATTCACCGGCCCCGCAGGGCCGGCGAAAAGACCTTGGGCGCGAATCAGGCCTTGGTCAGTGCAGCGGCGGCGCGTTCGAAGCGGTCCAGGCCTTCGTCGATGTCGGCATCCTCGACCACCAGGCTCGGGGCGAAACGCACCACGTCGGGACCTGCCTGCAGAACCATCAGGCCTTCTTTCTCGGCGGCGTTGAAAACGTCCTTGGCCTTGCCTTTCCAGGCCTCGGTCAGCACGCAGCCGATCAGCAGGCCGATACCACGAACCTGGCTGAACAGGCCGTACTGCTGGCCGATCTTCTCCAGGCGCGCCTTGAAGCGCTCGTGCTTGGCCTTGACGCCGGCCAGCACTTCAGGGGTGTTGACCACATCCAGCACGGCATTGGCCACGGCGCAAGCCAGCGGGTTGCCACCGTAGGTGGTGCCGTGGGTGCCGACGGCCAGGTGCTTGGCCAGGGCTTCGGTGGTCAGCATGGCGCCGATCGGGAAGCCGCCGCCCAGGCTCTTGGCGCTGGAGAGGATGTCCGGGATCACGCCGTAGTGCTGGTAGGCGAACAGTGAGCCGGTGCGGCCGACGCCGGTCTGCACTTCGTCGAAAATCAGCAGCGCATTGTGCTCGTCGCACAGCTTGCGGGCGCCTTCCAGGTAGGCCTTGTCGGCCGGTACCACACCGCTCTCGCCCTGGATCGGCTCGATCACCACGGCGCAGGTCTTGTCGGAAATCTGCGCCTTCAGCGCTTCCAGGTCGTTGTACGGCACGTGGCTGATGCCGGTGATCTTCGGCCCGAAGCCATCGGAGTACTTCGGCTGGCCACCGACGCTCACGGTGAACAGGGTGCGGCCGTGGAAGCTGTTGACGGTGGCGATGATCTCGTGTTTTTCCGGACCGAAACGGTCGTGGGCCACGCGACGGGCCAGCTTGAAGGCGGCCTCGTTGGCTTCGGCGCCGGAGTTGCAGAAGAACGCCCGCTCGGCGAAGGTCGCGTCCACCAGTTTATGGGCCAGGCGCAGGGCCGGCTCGTTGGTGAAAACGTTGGACACGTGCCACAGCTTGTTGGCCTGCTCGGTCAGGGCGCTGACCAGCGCCGGGTGAGCATGCCCCAGAACGTTCACGGCAATCCCGCCGGCGAAGTCGATCAGCTCGCGGCCCGACTGATCCCAGACGCGGGAGCCCGCACCACGAACGGGGATAAAGGCCGCCGGTGCGTAATTGGGGACCATTACCTGGTCGAAATCGGCGCGTTGCACCGGAGCTTTCGGAGCGGACATCGGAATCTCCTGAAGAGGAACGCCTGCCTGGAACTGGCGAGCGATGGGGGGATTGTAAGGACAGATCGGCGCCTGACATTGCCGCCAAGCGACAACTTCTTATAGCGCCAAACCCTGTTTTACCAAGGCTTTCGGCAATGCGACAAATAGGGTCGCAAAGGCGCAGTTTAAACGGTGCGCAGGTGCGGTGGGGAGATTCTGTACGAGCGGAATTGTGATGGATTCATCGCGGGGTAGGCGCGGGCTTGCCCCGCGATGAGGTCGTAACCGTCAATAGAGAGAAAACGACTCAACCGCGCTCGGCGGGCACCGACGACAGTTCGAACGGGCTGCTGCTGCGCCGCTGGTTGCGATCTTCCCGCGGCGTGGCGCCGAAGAAGTTGCGGTAGGCGCTGGAGAAGTGCGGCCCCGAGGAAAAGCCGCAGGACAGGCCGATCTGGATGATCGACTTGCTGGTCTGCATCAGCATCTGCCGCGCCTTGTTCAGGCGCAGCTCCAGGTAGTACTGGCTGGGTACGCGATTGAGGTACTGCTTGAAGATCCGCTCCAGTTGACGCCGCGACACGCATACGTGCTGGGCAATCTCGTCGGTGGTCAGCGGCTCTTCGATATTCGCTTCCATCAGCAGCACGGCCTGGGTCAGCTTCGGATGACTGGAGCCCAGGCGATTCTGCAGCGGAATACGCTGGCGCTCGCCGCCTTCACGGATGCGCTCGACCACCAACTCTTCAGACACTGCGCCCGCCAGTTCCGCACCGTGATCACGCGCCAGCACCGCTAGCAGCAGGTCGATCACCGACATGCCACCACACGCGGTCAGGCGGTCGCGATCCCAGTCGAACAAGTGGCTGGTGGCAATCGCCTTGGGGAAGCGCTCGGCAAAGTCATCCTGCCAGCGCCAGTGCACTGCTGCCCGGTAGCCATCGAGCAAGCCCAGTTGCGCCAGCGGATAGACACCGGCGGAGAGGCCACCGATCACACAACCGGCACGCGCCAGCTGCTTGAGTGCACTGCCCAGCCCCGAGGCCACGGCCTGTGGCGGCTCGTCGGCGAGCAGAAACAGCTTCTGGCAACCTTCAAGACGCCCGGCCCAGGGCTCGCCCGGCAGGCGCCAGGCGCCTTCGGCAGCAGGCTCGGCCTGCAGGAACGACAATTCGTAGACCACCTCCGGATGCACCCGCTGGGCCACCCGCAGAACCTCTTCGGCCAGCGCCAGGGTCAGGGCCTTGGTGCTGGGCCAGATGAGAAAACCGATGCGCTGGGTGGTCATGGGGTGCGGTTCCGAAACCTGAGGAAGGTCAAGACGTTAAACCAGGTCATGCTGCGCCGTGCAGCATGACCCATTTTGGTGCGGGACGGCAAACTTACTTCAAGCTGCCAGAGAGGAATTGCTGCAGACGCTCGGATTGCGGGTTGACCAGCACTTCGCGCGGGTTGCCGCTCTCTTCCACCAGGCCCTTGTGCAGGAACACCAGCTGGTTGGACACCTCACGGGCAAAGCCCATTTCGTGGGTGACCACCACCATGGTCCGGCCTTCCTGGGCCAGCGATTGCATGACCTTGAGCACGTCGCCCACCAGCTCCGGGTCGAGCGCGGAGGTCGGCTCGTCGAACAGCATCACCTCCGGCTCCATCGCCAGCGCCCGGGCAATGGCCACGCGCTGCTGCTCACCACCGGACATATGCCCAGGATAGGCGTCCTTGCGATGGGCGACACCGACCTTGGCCAGGTAATGCTCGGCTTTTTCCAGGGCGTCCTTCTTCGACATGCCCAGCACGTGCACCGGGGCCTCGATGATGTTTTCCAGCGCCGTCATGTGCGACCACAGGTTGAAGTGCTGGAACACCATCGACAGGCGCGAACGCATGCGCTGCAGTTGCTTGGGATCGGCGGCCTTGAGCGCGCCGTCCTTGTTCGCCACCAGCTTGAGCTCTTCGTTGTTGAGCAGGATCTTGCCCGCATGCGGCTGCTCGAGCAGGTTGATGCAGCGCAGGAAGGTACTTTTGCCCGAACCACTGGAGCCGATGATGCTGATCACGTCGCCCGCCTTGGCGGCCAGGGACACGCCCTTGAGCACTTCGTGACTGCCATAGCGTTTATGCAGGTCTTGGACTTGAAGTTTGTACATGCTGTCGGTTCTCACAAAGCAGTCAGTCTTGAGCTAACGCCCAGGGCGAAAAAGTTGCCGCAGGCCTCAGGCCTTGCGCGGCGCCAGGTAGCCGAGCCAGCGGCGCTCGGCCAGCTTGAACAGGCGCACCAGAATGAACGTCAGGCACAGGTAGAACACGCCGGCGGTGATGTAGGCCTCGAACGGCAGGTAGAACTGGGCGTTGACCGTGCGCGCCGCACCGGTGATGTCGATCAGGGTAACGATCGACGCCAGGCTGGTGGTCTGCAGCATCATGATCACCTCGTTGCTGTACTGCGGCAGGGCCCGGCGCAGGGCCGACGGCAGCAGGATGCGACGGTACATCTTGATCCGCGACATGCCCACGGCCTTGGCTGCCTCGATCTCGCCATGGGGCGTGGCCTTGAGGCTGCCGGCGATGATCTCTGCAGTGTAGGCACTGGTGTTGATGGCAAAGGCCAGGCAGGCACAGAAGGTCGCGCTCGACAGCCACGGCCAGAACACGCTCTCGCGCACCACTTCGAACTGGGCCAGGCCGTAGTAGATCAAAAACAGCTGGACCAGCATCGGCGTGCCACGGATCACGTAGGTGTAGAGCCAGGCGATGAGGTTGACCACGGGCTGCTTGGACACCCGCATCAGCCCCAGCGGAATGGCCGTCAGCAGACCGAAGAACAGCGACAGCGCCAGCAGCTTGAGGGTGGTCAGCAGGCCGCCGAGATACAGCGGCAGCGCTTCCCAGATGACGTTGTAGTCGAAAATCATAGTTCAGCCGCCTTTACGCCAACCGAGTAGCGCTTCTCGAGGTAACGCAGGGCCAGCAGCGAGACACTGGTGATCACCAGGTACAGGGCCGCGACCGCCAGGAAGAAGGTGAAAGGCTCGCGGGTGGCATCGGCCGCCTGCTTGGCCTTGAACATCATGTCCTGCAGACCCACCACCGAAATCAGTGCCGTGGCCTTGGTCAGGACCAGCCAGTTGTTGGTAAAGCCGGGAATCGCCAGGCGAATCATCTGCGGCACCATCACCCGGAAGAAAATCTGCAGGTTGCTCATGCCGTACGCCATGCCGGCTTCGGCCTGGCCCTTGGGAATGGCCATGAACGCACCGCGGAAGGTTTCCGACAGATAGGCACCGAAAATGAAGCCCAGGGTGCCGATGCCCGCCATCAGCGGATTGAGGTCGATGTAATCGTCGTGCCCCAGCAGCGGCGCGATGCGGTTGAGCAGGTCCTGGCCGCCGTAGAAGATCAGCAGGATCAGAACCAGATCGGGAATCCCGCGGATCACCGTGGCGTACAGGTCGCCCAGCCAGGCCAGCCAGCGCACCGGCGACAGGCGCAGGGCCACGCCAATAAGGCCGAGTACAATGGCCAGGGCCATGGACGACAAGGCGAGCTGCAGCGTCAGCCACACGCCATCGAGGATGACTGCCCCGTAGCCTTTCAACATGATGAGGTCCTCGACCTTAGGGATGAAAAAATGGTGCAAACCTCAGAAGCTCTGCTGCTTGCACCATTACACAGGTGAAACGTCGACGATTTACTTGGCGTCAGGGCCGTAGATGTCGAAGTTGAAGTACTTGTCCTGGATCGCCTTGTACTTGCCATTGGCGCGGATGGCCGCGATGGCAGCGTTCAGGCGGTCGAGGTTGGCCTGGTCGCCCTTGCGCACGGCAATGCCGATGCCGTCGCCGAAGTATTTGGCATCGGTGAAGGCCGGACCGACGAAGGCGTAGCCCTTGCCGGCATCGGTCTTCAGGAAGCCGTCTTCGAGCAGGGTGGCATCGGCCACGGTGCCGTCCAGGCGACCGGCAGCGACGTCCAGGTAGATTTCGTTCTGGGTGCCGTAGGGAACGATGGTGGCGCCTTGTGGAGCCAGCACTTCCTTGGCGAAGCGGTCGTGGATCGAGCCACGCTGCACGCCGATTTTCTTGCCCTTGAGCTCAGTCAGGCTGTCGCTGACGGCAGTACCTTGCTTCATCACCAGGCGCGCCGGAGTCAGATAGTACTTGCCGGTGAAGTCCACGGACTTCTTGCGGTCTTCGGTGATCGACATGGACGAAAGAATGGCGTCGATCTTGCGCACTTTCAGCGCCGGGATCAGGCCGTCGAACTCTTGCTCGACCCAGGTGCACTTGACCTTCATCTCTTCGCACAGGGCGTTGCCGATGTCGTAGTCGAAGCCGACGATGCTGCCGTCCGGGGCTTTGGAGGCGAACGGTGGGTACGCGGCCTCGATACCGATTTTCAGCGGTTTCTCATCAGCCAGCGATGCCAGGGAAAACACAGACAGCGCCAGGGCGCCAAGCAGTGCGAGTTTCTTCATCTGGAACTCCATCGGTAAAGGGCAATACAAGGCAGAGCGTAGACTGCCCGATATGCGAATGGGTACAACGCGAGCTGCGCGGGGTCGGCGAATCGCCTGACACGCCACGAGCGAATGATCGGCATTTTAACTACAGCTCCGGAGCCGATATTTCTTCAATGCGACAACTAGTTACAGAAGCGCAGGAACGCGGGGGCGGCGATATTGACAGCTTTCGCAGAATATGCAAAAGCAAAAAGACAAATAACCAATCAACGAAGCAATAACCGGGCCTATTATTGGCAAAGCCTTCTAATCCGGCAAGCGCAGCGTTTCACGGGTTTTCCCAGCCCCACAAAAATGCCCCGAAACGACACAGTGGCGTTTCGCTTTGCCCCGCTTGCGGGCGAAACCGGTGACAGATTGGTTACCGATGATTGTCGAAGTAACAGAATGCACAAAGCCCCGCTGGCGAGCCAGGCGGGGCTTTGGTAAAGGCCTTATCGCGGGGCAAGCCCGCTCCCACAGAACCCGGTGGGAGCGGGCTTGCCCCGCGATGCGTTATCAGGCCGTAGCCAGGTTCATGGCCTTGTGGGTATCGATCAGGTGCTGCACCACGCTCGGGTCGGCCAGGGTCGAGATGTCGCCCAGGGCGTCATACTCGGCGGTGGCGATCTTGCGCAGGATGCGGCGCATGATCTTGCCCGAACGGGTCTTGGGCAGGCCTGGCGCCCACTGGATGACATCCGGCGAGGCGATCGGGCCGATTTCCTTGCGCACCCAGTTCTTCAGTTCCAGGCGCAGCGCTTCGCTGGTTTCTTCGCCGCCATTGAGGGTGACGTAGACATAGATGCCCTGCCCCTTGATGTCGTGCGGTACGCCAACCACTGCCGCCTCGGCGACTTTCGGGTGGGCGACCATGGCGCTCTCGATCTCGGCGGTACCCATGCGGTGGCCGGAGACGTTGAGCACGTCGTCGACCCGGCCGGTGATCCAGTAGTAGCCATCTTCGTCGCGACGGGCACCGTCACCAGTGAAGTACATGCCACGGAAGGTCTTGAAGTAGGTGTCGACGAAACGGTCGTGATCGCCGTACAGCGAACGCGACTGGCCCGGCCAGGAGTCGAGGATCACCAGGTTGCCTTCGGCCGCGCCTTCGATCAGGTTGCCCAGGTTGTCCACCAGCGCCGGCACCACGCCGAAGAACGGACGGGTTGCCGAGCCAGGCTTCAGGGCCGTGGCACCTGGCAGCGGGCTGATCAGCACGCCGCCGGTTTCGGTCTGCCACCAGGTATCGACGATCGGGCAGCGCTCCTTGCCCACGGTCTGGTAGTACCAGTTCCAGGCTTCCGGGTTGATCGGCTCACCCACAGAACCGAGCAGGCGCAGGCTGGAGCCATCGGCGCCGGCCACGGCGGCCTGACCTTCGGCCATCATCGCGCGGATGGCGGTCGGTGCGGTGTAGAGGATGTTGACCTTGTGCTTGTCGACGATCTTCGACACGCGGGTGATGTCCGGGTAGTTCGGTACACCTTCGAACAGCAAAGTGGTCGCGCCGTTGGCCAGCGGGCCATAGACGATGTAGCTGTGGCCGGTGACCCAACCGACGTCGGCGGTGCACCAGTAGACTTCGCCCGGGCGGTAGTCGAACACACGCTCATGGGTCAGTGCGGCGTAGACCAGGTAACCGCCGGTGGTGTGCAGCACGCCCTTGGGCTTGCCGGTGGAACCGGAGGTGTAGAGGATGAACAGCGCTTCTTCGGCGCCCATTTCCTTCGGCGCGCAGTGGCTGGACGCGACCTTCATCAGGTCTTCGTACCAGATGTCGCGGTGCTGGTGCCAGGCGATGTCGCCACCGGTGCGCTTGCACACGATGATCTTCTGCACACTGCTGGTTTCAGGGTTGGTCAGAGCCAGGTCGACGTTGGCTTTCAGCGGGGTGCGGCGGCCACCACGCAGGCCTTCGTCGGCGGTGATGACGACTTTCGACTTGCAGTCGATGATGCGTCCGGCCAGCGCTTCGGGCGAGAAGCCGCCGAACACCACCGAGTGGATCGCGCCGATACGGGCACACGCCAGCATGGCGACCACGGCCTCGGGAATCATCGGCATGTAGATGGTGACCACGTCACCGCGGTGTACATCCTGGCCACGCAGGGCGTTGGCGAACTTGCACACCTGCTCATGCAGTTCGCGGTAGGTAATGTTGCGGTGTTCGGAAGGATCGTCGCCTTCCCAGATGATTGCGACCTGATCACCACGTTCGGCCAGATGGCGATCCAGGCAGTTGTAGGAGACGTTCAGAGTGCCGTCGGCAAACCATTTGATATCGACATGGTGATCGTCGAAAGAAGTCTGCTTTACCTTGGTGAAGGGCTTGATCCAGTCCAGGCGCTGCGCCTGCTCGCGCCAGAAGCCGTCCGGGTTGATCACCGACTGTTGGTACATGGCCTTGTAGGTTGCCTCGTCGGTCAACGTGGTGGCCGCAACCTCGGGACGAACGGGGTACAGGGAAGCCGCACTCATCTTTATCTACCTCGGTGTAATAGTTGTTTTTGTATGACCTCGTTGTAACTGTACCAGACCGCGCGGGCCATTCGACGTTGGTAGTAACGCCCTCCCCCTTTGCGCCCGTGCACTTGACCGAAGGCTCAAGACCGGGCCCCGACACCTGGAAAAATAAATCAAGACGCTGGGCTGAAGGCGATTGTTACAGTTTTTGTCAACAGTGTTTATCAAAACGTCATCTGTTTAAGGCACCCGCCCGCCCCTAGAATTCGCCTCGCCAGCAACGGCACCGAGATTAACTTCTAGTTGCAGCCCCCACGAAGGCCGTTAATCCCGCGATAACTGTGATAGTTGAACTTAAGTTGCACACGCGGCGCCACAAGCGCTGCGTGCCCTCTCTCGACCTTAGACAGGTAAAATGAAAATGAAAGCGTTACTGGTATTGGCACTTGGCAGTGTTTGCAGCGCGGCGATGGCCAGCGAAGTTGCAAATGGCGACGCCGAGCAGATTCCGGTTGAGCAGTACAGTTACTCGCAGCACCTGGACATCGCCAAAGTCATTTCCATGACCGAAGTCCCGAACGTCTGCGAAGTGGTCCCGCAGCGCATGACCTACGAAGATTCGCAAGGCAAGCGGCATATCCTCGAGTACCGTGTGATGGGCAACGGTTGCTCCAACGGATAATCGCCCGCTCATCGCCGCCGCGCCCCGATCTCCCCAACCTGGGGCGCGCGACTTACATCAAACTTTGCGCTTCGCTGTCATAGAACATGCCCCTCGACTGGCATGTTCGTTAATTCCAATCATTCCCCCGTCTTGCCAACAGCATATTCACGCAACTTGTTGGCAATGGTCGTATGTGAAACACCCAGCCGTTTACCCAATGCGCGGCTACTGGGAAATTCATTCATCAATTGTTCCAGCACCGCCTTTTCGAATCGCCCGACAATCTCTCCCAGGTCGCCTTCCAGAGAAAACTCACCCAGTGGTTGGCGCGAACCATAGTCCGGCAAACGAATATGCTCGCTCTTGACCACCCCGCCATCACACAGCGATACCGCCTGGAACAACACGTTCTCCAACTGACGCACGTTACCCGGCCAGTGGTACTGGCTCAGGCGCTCCATCGCCGCTGGCGCCAGGCGTGGCAACGGGCAGCCGATCTGCCGGCTGGCCTGGTCGAGAAAATGCTCGACCAAGGGCTGCAGGCCATCCAGGCACTCGCGCAGCGGCGGGATGTGCAACGACAGCACATTCAGGCGGTGGTACAGGTCCTGGCGGAACTCGCCGCGGGCGCAGAGCTCGGACAGGTCGACCTGGGTCGCGCAGATCACCCGTACGTCCAGGTAGACCTCTTCGTCGCTGCCCACCCGGCGAAAGCAACCATCCTGCAAAAAGCGCAGCAGTTTCACCTGCAAGCGCGGGCTCATCTCGCCGACACCGTCGAGGAACAACGTCCCGCCCGCCGTCAGCTCCAGCAGCCCGAGCTTGCCTTCGGCCCGCGCGCCCTCGAAGGCACCCGGGCCGTAGCCGAACAGCTCGGTCTCGGCCATGGACTCGGGCAGCCCCGCACAGTTGAGCGCCATCAGCGGCGCCTGGCCGCGCGGGCTGGCCAGGTGACAGGCGCGCGCCAGCAGCTCCTTGCCGGTGCCGGTCTCGCCTTCGATCAGCAAGGGCGCATCCAGTGGCGCCATGCGCCGCGCCTCGCGGACCACCGCAGCCATCACCCGCGAACTCTGGAAGATGCTGTCGAAGCCACGCAACTCCTGCTTGCGCACATTATAGATGCGCTCGCCGATGCGATCGGCGCGGTGCAAGGTCAGCACCGCGCCCGCCAGGGCTTCGCTGTCGTCATGCTCCGATTGCAGCGGTGCGATGTCGGCAAGGAACACATCGCCCTTGACCTTGACCCGCAGGCCATTGATCCGCGACTTGTTGGCCCGCACCAGCTCCGGCAGGTCGAAGTCTTCGGCGTAGCGTGACAGCGGGATACCCGGCACTTCATCCACCCGCACCCCGAGCAACTGCGCCGCCGCCCGGTTGGCCGCGACGATGGAGCCGCCCATGTCGATCGACAGCACCGGAAAGTCCAGGGCACCGAGCAAGGCGTTGAGCTCCATGTGTCGGCGCTCGCTGGGCATCAGCCCCACGCGCTTGACCCCGAACACCCCGGCGATCGACTCGAACTTGGGGCGCAGGGCCTGGAACTGCAGATTGATCAGGTTGGGGCAATGCAGGTAGATCGCGTTACCGTGCTCGCCCCCCACCTCGCCGCGGGCGACGTTGATGCCGTACTCCACCAGCAGGTTGAGGATGTCCCGCAAAATGCCGATGCGGTTCTGACAATGCACTTTGATACGCATGAAATGTCCTACAAACAGGTCTACGACGAGCGTTGGCGCCCGAACTATTTTGCAGGCACCTGGAATTGTCGTAAAGAATACGTGACAAAAAGCCAGGCACTCAACGACAAATGCGCCCGACTTTTCGGCATTTCATCATAAGCGTAAAATAATCGTTACGGATTTCACGCACTCCAACCGCCTCCAGAGCGCCGCAGACCGATGCAAAGTCCGGTATAGCGGGTTATCACTTAAGCAACGGCTTGATCACATAACAAAAAAGGCCCTCAGCAGGAGAGCAGCATGAAACAGACGCAATACGTGGCTCGCGAGCCCGATGCGCAAGGGTTTATCCACTACTCGCAAGAAGAACATGCAGTATGGAACACCCTGATCACTCGCCAGATGAAAGTGGTCGAGGGCCGTGCCTGCCAGGAATACCTGGACGGTATCGAGCAGCTGGGCCTGCCCCACGACCGCATTCCGCAACTGGGCGAAATCAACAAGGTGCTGGGCGCCACCACCGGTTGGCAAGTTGCCCGGGTGCCGGCGCTGATCCCTTTCCAGACCTTTTTCGAACTGCTGGCCAGCAAGCGCTTTCCGGTTGCGACCTTCATTCGCACCGTAGAAGAGCTCGACTACCTGCAGGAACCGGACATTTTCCACGAGATCTTCGGCCACTGCCCGCTGCTGACCAACCCCTGGTTCGCCGAGTTCACCCACACCTACGGCAAGCTCGGCCTGAAGGCCACCAAGGAAGAGCGCGTGTACCTGGCGCGCCTGTACTGGATGACCATCGAGTTCGGCCTGGTCGATACCCCGCAAGGTCGCAAGATCTACGGTGGCGGTATCCTGTCCTCGCCCAAAGAGACGGTCTACAGCCTGTCCGATGAACCCGAGCACCAGGCCTTCGACCCGCTCGAAGCCATGCGCACGCCGTACCGCATCGACATCCTGCAGCCGCTGTACTTCGCCCTGCCGAACCTCAAGCGCCTGTTCGACCTGGCCCACGAAGACATCATGGGCATGGTCCACACTGCGATGAAGATGGGCCTGCACGCGCCGAAATTCCCACCCAAGGTCGCCGCGTGAGCGGCCTTGCAAACCAATAACAATCCACTTGCGGAAAACCTTATGAACGCCTTGAACCAAGCCCATTGCGAAGCCTGCCGTGCCGATGCTCCACAGGTCAGCGACGAAGAACTGCCGGTACTGATCAAGCAGATCCCGGACTGGAACATCGAAGTGCGCGACGGCATCATGCAGCTGGAAAAAGTCTTCCTGTTCAAGAATTTCAAACACGCCCTGGCCTTCACCAACGCCGTGGGCGAGATCTCCGAAGCCGAAGGCCATCACCCGGGCCTGCTGACCGAGTGGGGCAAAGTCACCGTGACCTGGTGGAGCCACTCGATCAAGGGCCTGCACCGTAACGACTTCATCATGGCCGCGCGCACCGACGAGGTCGCCAAAACCGCCGAAGGCCGCAAGTAATGCACTTCGGCGCTATCGAGCGCGTACCGGGCGATCCGATCCTCGGGCTGATGGAGGCTTACGCCAAAGACAGCAACCCGAACAAGTTCGACCTCGGTGTCGGCGTGTTCAAGGACGCCCAGGGCCTGACGCCCATTCCAGCAGCCGTCAAGCAGGCCGAACAGCGCCTGCTCGACCGCCAGCTCAGCAAGAGCTACATCGGTGGCCATGGCGATGCCGACTTCGGCCGCCTGATCAGCGAGCTGGTGCTGGGCAGCGACTCGGCGCTGCTGGCCAGCCACCGCGCCGGTGCCACCCAGACACCGGGTGGCACAGGCGCCCTGCGCCTGGCCGCGGAGTTCATCGAACACTGCCTGCCCGGGCGCGGTATCTGGCTGAGCGATCCGACCTGGCCGATCCACGAGACCATCTTCGCCGGTGCCGGCCTCAAGGTCAGCCACTACCCCTACGTGGGCGCGGACAACCGCCTCGACGTCAGCGGCATGCTGGCAGCCCTGGAAGCGGCGCCCAAGGGCGACGTGGTGCTGCTACACGCCTGCTGTCACAACCCGACCGGTTTCGACCTGTCCCGGGACGACTGGCGGGCGGTGCTGGAGGTAGTGCGTCGCCGCAACCTGCTGCCACTGATCGACTTCGCCTACCAGGGCTTTGGCGACGGGCTGGAAGAAGACGCCTGGGCGGTGCGGCTGTTTGCGGCCGAGCTGCCCGAGTTGCTGATCACCAGCTCCTGCTCGAAGAACTTCGGCCTCTACCGCGACCGTACCGGTGCCTTGCTGGTGTGCAGCCATGACGCCGACAAACTGGTGGATGTGCGCAGCCAGCTGGCCTGGCTGGCTCGCAACCTGTGGTCGACGCCACCGGATCACGGTGCTGCGGTGGTCGCGCAGATCCTCGGCGATGCAGCGCTCAAGAGCCTGTGGGTCGAAGAGGTCGAGGCCATGCGTCAACGCATCGCCCAACTGCGGGTCGGGCTGGTCGAGGCCCTGGTGCCCCACGGCTTGAGCCAGCGCTTTGCCCATATTGCCGAGCAACGCGGCATGTTCTCCTACACCGGGCTGTCGCCGGAGCAGGTCAAGCAACTGCGCGAGCGGCATAGCGTGTACATGGTCGGCACCGGTCGGGCGAACATCGCCGGCGCCGATGCGGCACGCCTTGAGGCGCTGGCTGCGGCTATCGCTGACGTCTGTCGCTGATAAACCATCGCGGGGCAAGCCCGCTCCCACAGTCACCTGTGGGAGCGGGCTTGCCCCGCGATTGCGTTCAAATGCCTACCATCAGGCAGGAAAATTCATACTGTCATCCAGACTCCTGTATCCTGCGCAGGCTTTTTTAAAAGCCACGCGCGCCTTGCGCAGCCTTTCCACACACTTGCGAGGAACGACGAGATGCATGAAATCCCGAATCTTCCCTTCCCAAGCCTGAACCCAGAAGAGCAGACACCTGCCACTCACAGCGCCGAACCAGCCCAGGCTGACTACGACGGCGACGAAACTTCCAGCGCCGACCAGGAATAATCGCGCAACGATCAGACTGTGTGAAAACGGCCGATGCAGGAACCCTTTCCTCAACACGTTTTCACACTGTCAAGAATTCTCCTCCGACAAAAGCCTCCCCATGCCCGACTCACCGCGCTCCCTTGCGGTCACCCTGCAAGTCGTCTCCATCGTCCTGTTCACCTTTATCGGCTACCTGAACATCGGCATTCCGCTGGCGGTGTTGCCCGGCTATGTCCACGACGACCTGGGCTTCGGTGCCGTGGTCGCCGGCCTGGTGATCAGCGTGCAATACCTGGCCACCCTGCTCAGCCGCCCTACCGCCAGCCGCATCATCGACAACCTGGGCAGCAAGCGCGCGGTACTCTACGGCCTGGCCGGCTGCGGCCTGAGTGGCGTATTCATGCTGATCTCGGCCGGCTTGCAGCATGTGCCGTGGGCGAGCCTGGCCAGCCTGCTGGTCGGTCGCCTGGTGCTGGGCAGTGCCGAGAGCCTGGTGGGTTCGGGGTCGATCGGCTGGGGTATCGGCCGGGTAGGTGCCCAGCACACCGCCAAGGTGATTTCCTGGAACGGCATCGCCAGCTACGGCGCACTGGCCATCGGCGCGCCCCTGGGCGTGCTGCTGGTCCAACGGTTCGGCTTGTGGAGCATGGGCGCCAGTATCGTGCTGCTGTGTCTGCTGGGCCTGCTGCTGGCCTGGCCGAAGACGGCTGCACCGGTGGTGGCCGGTGAGCGCCTGCCGTTCCTGCATGTGCTGGGACGGGTGTTCGGCCATGGTTCGGCGTTGGCCCTGGGCTCGATCGGTTTTGGCACCATCGCCACCTTCATCACCCTGTACTACGCCAGCCACGCCTGGAACAACGCGGCGCTGTGCCTGAGCCTGTTCGGTGCCTGCTTCATTGGCGCACGACTGTTGTTCGGCAACCTGATCAACCGCATCGGCGGTTACCGGGTGGCCATCGCTTGCCTGACAGTAGAAGCCCTGGGCCTGCTGATGCTCTGGCAGGCCTCCAGCGCCGAACTGGCCCTGGCCGGCGCAGCCCTGAGCGGCTTCGGCTTTTCGCTGGTGTTCCCGGCGCTGGGCGTCGAAGCGGTCAACCTGGTGCCCGCCGCCAACCGTGGCGCGGCCGTAGGCGCCTACTCGCTGTTCATCGACCTGTCACTGGGGATCACCGGACCGCTGGCCGGAGCCGTTGCTGCCGGTTTCGGCTTTGCGTCGATCTTCGTCTTCGCAGCCGGCGCCGCACTCTGTGGCTTGTTGCTGAGCCTCTACCTGTATCGCCAGGCCCGACGCTAATCAACGCAACTCAGTAGTCGACCTTGCCACGCCCGGCCTTGATTGCGCCGCGCTTGCTCTTGGTCTCCAGCCGCCGGGTTTTCGATCCCAGGGTCGGCCGGGTCGGACGACGCGCCTTCTCGACCTTGACCGCCGCCAGGATCAACTCGCGCAGACGCTCCAGCGCGTCGGCGCGGTTCTGTTCCTGGGTGCGGTACTGTTGCGCCTTGATGATAATCACCCCTTCGCGGGTGATACGGCTGTCACGCAGTGCCAGCAGGCGCTCCTTGTAGAACGGCGGCAAGGACGAGGCCTGGCTGTCGAAACGCAGGTGCACGGCACTGGAAACCTTGTTGACGTTCTGGCCCCCGGCGCCCTGGGCGCGGATCGCCGTCAGCTCAATCTCGTCGTCCGCTATCTGTACCGCATTCGAAAGTTGCAACATCACCCACCCTTTGGAAAAACACTACGCCAGCGCGCAGCGTTCAATGCATTTCGCCGCTGGCCACTCCCGCATTGCGGCACAGTACCTCGGCGATACGCAGTACATATCGCTGGTCCGCCGCCGACAAGCGCCGGAACAAGGCCAGCAGATCGCGTTCGGCATTGCTTAGCGCCTCGACCGACAAAGCATCACCCTTCATGCCAGGCACACCGATCTCAATCTCCGACATCATCACGCTTCCCTAACGTCCATGAAAACAGCGACGTTACGGGCAACAATCGGTGATCGAACCTTGGGATGTCTGAAAACATTGTAGGAAAAAGAACTGGCGGACCTGATCTCAGCCTTTCAGGCCGTGCATGGCCTCGACGACCCGCTGCACAATTTCTTGGTCACTGACGGCCAGGGACCGGTATCGGGCCAGCAGTCGCTGTTCGGCTTCGCTCAAAGAAGCCCCCTCATCCACCGAACGCACCCCGGTGATGACGTAACGCACATCAACGCCCTGGGTGGCAACGGCGGCCAGGTAAGCGGCATCGGGGTTGCGCTCACCCTTTTCATAGCTGCCCTGGGTGTTGCGGTTGACGCCGCCGAGTTGGGCCAGATCATCCTGGCGAAGCCCCAGTCGCGTACGCTCCTGGCGCAATCGCTCACCACTGCCTGCCGACTCCGACACAGCGCTTGCACAACTTTTCAAGCAAATCACCTTTACATGAATAATTTTTTGGGCATAATCAACACCCGAATCACACGGGTGCAATTGCCGCGCACAACGTCCCTGCCGTTTGTACCCGGGCAGGGCCAAGCAAAGCACACAGAAGCAGACATTCGCACCCCTTATCGCCTACACAGTGCGTAAAAAGATCGTCACGGATGATTCATTCTTCAAAGGACCGAACGATGTACAGCACGCCGTCGTGCACACTCACCGCCTTGTTGACCCTTGTCAGCGCGGGCGCAAGCGCCAGTACCACGGATGTCAATATCAGCGGAGTGCTGACCCCCTCTGCTTGCACACCTGCACTCACGAGCAACGGTCAGGTCGATTTCGGCAATATCGCCCTGCCGGACCTCGATCCCCAGCCCGGCCTCCCGGATCATTCGATCCTTGCGCCGCGCCATCTGACCTTCACGGTCATGTGCGACCGCCCCACCCGCTTTGCCCTGGTCGCTACCGGCAATCGCCGTGACAGCACCTCGATCCCGCTGCCCAATGCGTTCGGCCTGGGCACCACCAGCAGCGGGCAAGCCATCGGATACTACAGCGCGATATGGACCAACAATGATGCTCGCCTGGACAGTCTGCCCGCCGACACCTTGTACTCCGAAGACCAAGGCAACACCTGGACGCCCGTGTCGGGTGGCAGTTTCGAGCACCTGGGCGACAAGCCGGATGCACGCCTGAGCTTTACCCGACGCGGCGTTGGCCAGAACAGCCCGTCGCCGGCGACGCTGCTGACGCTCAGGCTACAAGTGTCTGGCTGGCTGCGTAACGACATACCGCATCTGGACGCAGCCTTGCTCGATGGCCACATGACCATCGAGTTGCAGTACCTCTGACGCCAGCATCGACACAACAGCTTCCCGTCGCCCCCACTCTGCCCGGCCAGGGACGGCCGACTGCGCTCGCAAAACGGGACGCCCGAGCCAACAACAACACCACTCATAAGGATATTGCTGTGAAAAAGCCTGTACTGTCCCTTGTCGTGCTTCTGGGCCTGGCCAACGCCAATGCCGTGGCAGCCACTACTGACCTGACGATCACCGGCACCATTACGCCGGTTGCCTGCACGCCGACACTGAGCAACGGTGGGCTGGTCGACTATGGCGTGCTGTCGCTGAGCGAACTTGAGGCAGGCGTGACCACCTACAGGCTGCCGGCAAAGAGCCTGAACTTCGCCATCGACTGCAGTGCGCCTGCCACCATTGCCGTGATCGCCACCGACAATCGCCGCGACAGCTCCAACGAATACCCATGGCAGTTCGGGTTGGGCATGTACGACGATCGGGCGATCGGTTACTACATCATGCAATGGCGCAACAGCGAGACCGTCGTCGACGGCGGTAATGGCTACAACCTGCTGTCGCAGGACGGCGGTGCCAGCTGGACCCCGTCTTCCCCGATCAATCTCCAGGATACCGGCAAGGTGCCAGACTTCCGCGCCTCGTTCGCCAATGTGGATGGCCGGCTACCGACAGCGGTCACCAACGTGACGGCCACCATGAACGTCCTGGGCTATGTCCACAACTACCTGACGCTCAACGACAACGCCGAGCTCGACGGCAGCGCGACGATCGAAATCGTCTACCTCTGATCGACACCATCAGCCGGGGGCATGAACCCGAAAGGCTCATCCCCCTCCCTGACACCCGGCTTGCGCCCTGTCCCGAACTGCTCGATGCAAACCGCACGGTGGAAGCCGGCACCAACGCCTGATACCGAACAACAACCATGATCAACGCGTGCAAATTCCTTGCAGGCCCCCTGCTGCCTGTAATTATCGCCTGCACCTTACCCCTGCCCCAGGCACACGCCGACGGTATGGTGCCCAGAACTTCAGTGGTCATCGTCGAGGAAGCCCGCGCCAACGGCAGCGACTTCGTGGTGACCAACACCGACCCGCATGCCGCCCTGCTGGCGGTGTTCATCGAAAACCTTGCCGAAGACGACGACAACCTGCTGGTGGTGCAGCCCACGGTAGCGCGGGTGGAAGCCGGCAAGGAGCAGCAGGTGATTTTCCACTACGTCGGCAAGGAACCACTACGGAGCCAGCGTCTGCGCCGGGTGATTTTCGAGGGCATTCGTGAGACCAGACCCGGCACTGGCATGCGGGTCAACTTTGGCGTGCGCCAGAACTTGCCGGTGATCCTCCACCCCAAGGGCCTGACGCGCAACAGCGAGCCCTGGAAAGGCTTGCAGTGGCGCGTGCAAGGCAAGCAACTGCGCGTGGAGAACAACACCCCCTATGTCGTGCGCCTGGCGCAGGAGCTGCAATTGCTGCCCGGCCAGCACCCACTGGACCTGGGTCGCAATTACGTCCTGGCCCACGAAACCATCACCCTCGACTTGCCTGATGCCGCCGCCGCGGCCAACACCGTGCGCTTTCAACCCGCCACGGTCTATGGCTTTGCGGTCGACCCATTCGAGGCCAGTATCCAGTGAGCAGCCTTGCGGATGCCTTGGGCCGAACCTGCCCACGTGAACCATTGATCCTCGGCCTGTGCCTTGGCCTGCTGGGTCTCGATACCGTCAAGCCGGCACAGGCAAGCGATCACAGCGTGTTCGACCAGCAAGTGCTGCGCCAGCGCGGCATCGATCCCAAGCTGGCGGCCCTGTTCAGCCGGCAGTCGCGCTTTGCGCCCGGTCAGCAGCAGATCACGCTGACCGTCAACGGCCGTGACAAGGGCACCACCCGGGCACGCTTCAGCCCGAACGGCAGCCTGTGTTTCGACGCTGCATTGCTGGCCTTTGCCGGGATCCAGCACCCGGCCCAGTGGCCAGTCACCCTGGACGACCAGGAGGAGCCCGAAGCGCCCGACTGCCTGCAACTGAGCGAGGCCTTTCCCCACGCCCAGGTCGAACTGCATCCGGGGCAGCACCGCGTCGTGCTCCTGGTCCCCGACCAGGCACTGCTGGCGCAGCACCAGAGCACGCCGGCCTACAGCCAGGGCGGCGTTGCCGGGCTGTTGAACTATGACCTGTTCGACGCATACAACCGTTTCGACGGCCAGACCAGCCGGTACGCAGCGGCCAACACCGAACTGGGCCTGAACATTGACAACTGGATCCTGCGCAGCCGCCAGGTACACAGCCGTTTCGATGGCCGGGGGCACAGCGAAATGCTCGACACCTATGCGCAACGCAGCTTCGCCGAGCACCGCAGCCTGTTCCAGGCCGGCGAGATCAGCCTGGTCAACCCGGTGCTCAACGGCGCGCAGATCATCGGCGCACAACTCACCCCGGAGTACGGCCTGCTCGCTCAGCTGGACAACGCCAGCGTGCAAGGCATCGCCAGCAGCCAGGCCCGGGTCGAGGTCCACCAGAACGGTGCGCTGCTGTACAGCACCGTGGTCCAACCCGGGCCCTTCACCCTCAACAACATCCCGCGCATCACCTCGCGCTCGGACCTGGAAGTCACGGTGACCGAGACCAACGGCGAGCAGCGGCGCTTTCGCGTGCCGGCCAACCTGACCGCCAGCGTTCGCCCACAATCAGGTTACAGCGTCGGCGCCGGGGTGGTGCGCAGCCATGGCCATGACACCGACGACCCGGCCGTGGCGAGCCTGGGCTACACGGGAACCCTGGGCCAGCGCTCCAGCCTGAGCGCTGGCCTGATCCTGGCCCAGCACTACGGTGGCCTGGGCGCCAGCCTGGGCACAGCCCTGACCCCGCAGCTCAGCGGTGAGATTGCAGCCATTGGCTCGCAGGCAAGCACACTGGGTAACAGCGGCGCGCAACTGGGTGGACAACTCAGTTGGCAAATGGACGATCGATGGTCGAGCCTGGTGGCCGGCAATCATCGTAGCCGCGACTACCGCGAACTGCTCGACAGCATTCAGGACGAAGACGAGCAGCTCGACGCCAGCTACCGGGACCAGCTCAGCACCAGCCTGCGCTGGGCCGGCGCCGAGTTGGGCAGTTTCAACCTCGGTTACACGCAAACCCGTTACTACGTGCACGACAGCAACCAGCGCCTGTTCCTGTCCTGGGGCAACAGTTATGGCGGCCTGACGCTGTCCGCCAGCGTAGAAAAGTCCATCGGCGACAACAATGGCTACAATGACGACGCCCTGTACCTCAGCGCCAGCATCCCCCTGGGCGGCAAACGCCGCTTGCGCAGCAGCGTGCGCCATAACGACTCAGGCACCACCAGTACCCTGGCCTACACCGAGCAGGTCAGCGACAGCCTTGGCTATCGCCTGGGCGCCGAACAGCGCTCGGGAGACGCCGCCACCCTGGCCAGCGCCGGCCTGTCGGCCTTGCCGCGCTACACCCAGGTGGACCTCAACTACAGCGGCGATGGCGACAACAGCAACTACAACCTCGGCCTGCGCGGTGGCATTGCCGCGCACGCCACGGGGATCACACCGACGCCCTACCCGATCCGCGACACCTTCGCCATCCTCTCGGTGACCGATACCCCGGGAGTCAAGGCCAGTACACCGAGCGGCCCGGTGTGGACCGACCATGCCGGCAACGCGGTCATACCGGCGCTGGCCGCCTACAGCCGCAGCCCGGTACAGATCGACCCGCAAAGCCTGCCGATCAACATCAATGTCGATGAGGGCGCAGCCACGCTACGCGCCCACCGGGGTGCGGTGCCACGCCTGAGCTTCCGGGCCTGGAGCACCCGCCGGTTACTCTTGACCCTGCTCGACGGCAGCGGCCAACCCTTGGCCAGCGGCGCTTCGGTGTTCGATGACCGTGGCCGCTTCATCAACCTGGTACAGCCGGGCGGGCTGGTGTTCATCGACAACAGCGCCGACATCGGCCACCTGATCGTCAGTGACCACCAGGCCAGGGAATGCCGGGTCACCCTGGAGCCCGAGACCGAGACCGGCACCGACCGTTTCTACACCCAGGCCCAGCACACCTGCAGCTGAGCCATCCCGCTATTCAGCGCCTCGGCGAGGCTGGGCCAAACCATGAAAACCCTACACATCTCCCTGCTCGCGTTACTCGCCTCACCCTTGACGGCCATGGCTGCCGATTGCCAACTGCAGCTGGGCCCCGCCCCCATCGACTACGGCATTGTTGATCGCAGTCGCCTGGAACCTGGCAGCCCCGGCCTGCCGCTGGCCAGAAAAACCGCGCAGCTGACCCTCAACTGCGCCAGCAGCGAAGACCTGAGCCTCTTCTTTGCCGCCTCGGCCCTGGATAATCAACGCTTCGAGCTTGCCGCATCGGGCCACTATCGGTTGCAGGCCAGCCAGGCCCTGGTCGACGGTGAACGGGTCGAGCTGGCCCGCCTCGACCACCCGGGGGCGACACCCGGCCCCGCCATGGCAACCCTGGACTGGCAACCACACGCCGGCATCGTTCCCCTCAAGGCCGGCAAGCCCGTGCAGGGGCGCAGCCTGTCCCTGACCCTGGCGGTGGAAGGCGAGCTCGCCGCCAAGGCCTTCGAGGTACGCGAGGCGAAGCAGCAACGCGCTACCGGCGAGTTCCATGCGCCACAGCTGGCCAGCACGGCAGAACTGGCCCTGCACTGGCAGATCCAGCCGGCAGCCTGCACCCCGACCCTGTCCCAGGGCGGCATAGTGGACTACGGCAGGATCACCAGCCAAAGCCTGAACAGCGACCGGCGCACCCGCCTGCCCACCCGCCAGCTGAGCCTGTCGATCCAGTGCGACAGCCCGGCGCGCTATGCCTTGCGCATGCACGACAACCGCGACGGCAGCTCGCTGGTCAACTCGCTGATCTTCTATGGCCTCGGGTACGATGCCAGTGACAACCGGATCGGCTTGTATGAAGTGCAGTTCGATCCACAGCACATCACCGCCGACCAGCTACCGAGGGTGTTCCTCACCCAGTCCACCGCCGGTGGCATCGGCTGGAGCGATTCGGGCAGCGCGCCCAGGAGCATCGCCGACACCACCGTGCTCGGCTTCAGTGATGAAGCCATGACCACCAAGGGGCCGGTGGCGATCCGCAACCTGAACGCGACGCTCGACATCATGCCGGTGATCGCCCCGACCAATGAGCTGGATAACCGCCAGGACATCCCGCTCGATGGCTCGGGCACCCTGGAGATCATCTACCTGTAAATGAAAACGCCCCGGGGACCGGGGCGTTTTTTTACAACCGTTGCGCTCAGCGCTTGAGCGAAGCCGCAGGATTGGCTGCAGTCGCCTTGCTGCGGTTGGTCTTGAGGCTGTAGCACACGGCCATCACCACCAGCCAGACCGGGATGGCATAGACCGAGACCTGGATACCCGGGATCTGCAGCATGATGCCCAGGATCAGCACCACGAAGGCCAGGCAGATGTAGTTGCCGTAGGGGTACCACAGCGCCTTGAACAGCGGCTTCTGGCCGGTCTTGTTCATGTGCTGGCGGAACTTGAGGTGCGAGTAGCTGATCATCGCCCAGTTGATCACCAGGGCAGCCACCACCAGCGACATCAGCAGCTCCAGGGCGTGCTGCGGAACGAAGTAGTTGAGCAGCACAGCCACCAGGGTCACGGCAGCCGAAGCCAGGATCGAACGCACCGGCACGCCGCGCTTGTCGATCTTCGCCAGGCCCGCCGGGGCATCGCCTTGTTCGGCCATGCCGTAGAGCATGCGGGCGTTGCAGTAGGTGCCGCTGTTGTACACCGAGAGCGCCGCGGTCAGGACCACGAAGTTGAGGATGTGCGCAGCCACGTCGCTACCCAGCAGCGAGAACACCTGGACGAACGGGCTGGCGCCGTAGGTGCCGCCGGAGGCGTCCAGGCTGGTCACCAGGCTGTCCCACGGGGTCAGCGACAGCAGCACCACCAGGGCGCCGATGTAGAAAATCAGGATACGGTAGATGACCTGGTTGATCGCCTTGGGGATCACGGTTTTCGGTTTGTCGGCCTCGGCTGCGGTGAAACCGAGCATTTCCAGGCCGCCGAAGGAGAACATGATGATCGCCAGGGCCATGACCAGGCCGCTCACGCCGTTGGGGAAGAAGCCGCCGTGTTCCCACAGGTTGCTCACCGACGCCTGCGGGCCGCCGTTGCCGCTGACCAGCAGGTAGCTGCCCAGGGCGATCATGCCGACGATGGCCAGGACCTTGATGATCGCGAACCAGAACTCGGCCTCGCCGAATACCTTGACGTTGGCCAGGTTGATTGCGTTGATCAGGATGAAGAAGGCCGCTGCCGAAGCCCAGGTCGGGATCTCCGGCCACCAGTAGTGGATGTATTTACCGACCGCGGTCAGCTCCGACATGCCGACCAGGATGTACAGCACCCAGCAGTTCCAGCCCGACAGGAAGCCGGCGAAACCGCCCCAGTATTTGTGGGCAAAGTGACTGAAGGAACCGGCCACCGGCTCTTCGACGATCATCTCGCCGAGCTGGCGCATGATCATGAAGGCGATGAAGCCACAGATCGCATAGCCGAGGATCATCGACGGGCCTGCCGATTTCATGACGCCGGCCGATCCCAGGAACAGCCCGGTACCAATTGCACCGCCCAAGGCGATCAACTGGATGTGGCGATTTTTCAGGCCGCGTTTCAGCTCGCCTGAATGTGTGTTTTGTCCACTCATGAACGAAGTCACCTGCTTGTTTTTATCTGTGACGGAATCGGACCCACCGCGCTCGTGGCGCAGCGGAATTAACAAGGTGGTTACCTTGAGGGTCTTGGCCGACCGCTGCCCGTCCAGGGCAGTAGCCGTGGTCGAATCAGCCGGGTGTCAGCAAGAGTGCGCGGTACGCATTGGGGTCACAGGTAAAACGCGGCGCATTGTATACCCCTGAAGACGCGCAGGGGTCAACACGTTGCGTGACTGTCTGACGACAAAACGCACCGGTCCTGGGGAAGGGATCTAGCCTGGGGGGGTAATCGGCGTACATGGCGCCTCCATTTGTTCTTATTGAATGCCCGGCTCTCCGGCCCTGGCTTTGCACACGGCAATGACGCACATCTCACCGTTCCAGCGGCCTGCGGGCAAGCGCTTGACGTCTACGGAAACGGCCCAGGCCCGGGCGCTGCGGAAAGTTTTGTTTACAGATGGAGCGAACTACGGAAGGCACCGGACATCCGGGGGCTATTTGTAACGTTTTATTTACAATGCGGTGCGAAAACTTGCCAGTGCTTCCTTGGGATCGCGTAAGGCTCGGTTTTTAAAGGCAAAAAAGGTTCTACATGGAATTCCGGGGGATTTGATCCTTGGGCTTGGGCTTGGGCTTGGGCTTGAGCTTGGGTTTGGGTTTTGAGGTTGTGAGGTTGTGAGGTTGTGAGGTTGTGAGCTTATCCATTCAATGTGGCGACGCTGCCGGCCCCTTCCGCCTTTACGGCGGCCTACTTTTCTCTTGGGAAAAGTAGGCAAAACCGCCTGCTCCTGCATCCGGCCCTCCGCTGCGCTCCGGGTCCCCTCGCTACGGCGCCCTCCGGGGCCACGCGGCCTACGACTTGCTACGCAAGTCTACGGCTCGCGTTCTTCGGCTACGCCGAAGGTGCTGCGCACG